>JAWVEW010000285.1:0-2876 GCA_033856495.1 Miltoncostaeaceae bacterium
GGCCAGGTCCAGGGCTTCTTCAACATCCCGGTCGACCACATGACCGCCGTGCCGCTGCTGGCCGACCACTTCCTCGAGCAGCGCTTCACCGGCGGCCTGCGCGAGGAGCTCGTGGTCGTCTCGCCGGACGCCGGGCGCGCCAAGCTGGCCGAGCACTTCGCCGACAAGATGGGCGCCTCGGTGGCCGTCCTCACCAAGCGCCGCCCCGGCCACAACCAGGCCGAGGTGACCATGCTGATCGGCGAGGTCGCGGGAAGGGCGGCGATCCTGATCGACGACATGATCGACACGGCGGGCACCCTGGTCGCCGGCGCCCGGGTGGTGCGCGAGGCCGGGGCCAGCCGGGTGATGGCGGCCGCCACGCACGGCCTGTTCTCCGGGGTCGCGTACGACCGGCTGCGCTCCTCGGAGCTGGAGGAGATCGTGGTCACCGACACGATCCCCCTCCCGGACGAGGGGCGGCCCGACAGCCTCCGCATCCTCTCGGTGGACCGCATGCTCGCCGACACGATCCGCAACGTGTTCTTCGACGAGTCCGTCAGCGAGATCTTCGCCGGAGAGAACCAACTCTTCTGAGGCTCCGAGGCGCGTGCCGGTCCAGGACGCCCGGGCCACCCCGCCTCAAGGGCTCAGCGGTCCACCGCGGAGCGGCTTCTCCTGCTGCGCCCGCGCCTCGTTGTCGCGCACCCGGGGCTCGTAGTAGGAGAAGAAGACCTTGCCGACGAGGTCCCGCCGGCTGCGGACCCCGGTCTTCTCGAAGATGCTCTTGAGGTGCTGCTGCACGGTGTGCGGAGAGAGCACGAGCCGCTCCGCGATGGCGGCCGTGCCCTCGCCCTGGAGCACGAGACGGGTGAGGTCCTGCTCGCGCTCGGTGAGCCCGTAGGCCGACATCAGGAGCGGCGCGATGCGGGCGGGGTGCGCCGGCTCGACGATGACCGCGACACGGTGCGCGCCGTCGCCGACGAGCGTCGCGCCGTGCAGGACGACCCAGGTGCCGGACCGTGAGAGCACACGGGCCAGCGCGACCTCGCCGGGTCTGTCCCGGCCCTCGGCGGAGCGCAGCGCGCGCCCGGCCACCGCGAGCACGGCGGGCGGCAGCCGGCCGTCGTCCCAGTCGCCGCCCGGCAGGTCGGAGACCCAGCGCTCGACGCCGGGAGTCGCCGACTCGATCTCCCACGAGGACGAGAGCACGATCAGTCCGGGCGCGTCGGGGCCGTCCGGATCCTGAGCCTCGCCGAGCAGCAGCGCCCTGCGCGCGCCCTCGCCCAGCGCCGGAGCCGCCGCACGCACGAAGGCGATCTCCTCGTCGCTGAACATGGGCTGCCCCCGCTCGCGGTACAGGCTCACCGCTCCCCAGACGTCACCCTGGGGCGTGCGCAGCCCGGCGATCATCTCCTGATCCCCGCCGAGCGCGATGTTCGCCTGCCAGCGCGGGCTGCCGCTCGGGTCGCCGCCGGTCGCCTCGTGCAGGGTCGAGATCCCGCGCGGCGAGCGCGCGACGTCGGCGAGCTTGTGCACGTCGTCGTCGTAGTACTCGCTCGCGAGCGCGTCGCGGGGGATCTCCGGCATGAACTCGTTGACGTGGCTCGTGATCAGCAGCGAGGCCGGGTCGAGCGTGAACCAGCATGGCCCCATGTAGTGGGGCACCAACGGCCCGATGATCGCGGTCGCCTCGCGCCAGAGCGTCGCGAGATCCAGGCCCGTCGCGGCGAGCGCGCCGATCCGCTGCAAGGCCCGCTCGCGCGAGTGCCGCGTCATGGCCGGAACTGTACGACCCCGTCCGCGGACGCGGAATGCCAGGTTTCTGGAATGGCGGGCGCCGGCGGTCCGCCGTAGCGTCGCCGCCATGGATGCGGGAGCGCGGACGCCGGAGGAGCTCGAGACCCTGTTCGAGGACGCCTTCGTCATGCGCGATCCGGCGGCGTTGTGCGCGCTGTTCGACGACCCCGGGGTGCTGGCGGCCTGGGGCCACGGCGAGGCACGCGGCGCCGAGGCGATCGGCCGGGCGGCCGTCGAGCTCTGGGCGGACGGCCGGACCTACGTGGGCGGCGCGAGCCGCGTGCTCCTGACACGCGACACGGCGCTCGTCACGTCGGCCGCCGGCAGCCACGTGGCGCGGCGGGCCCGGGACGGCACGTGGCGGCTCGCGATCTCGCTCCTCGACCACATGACACCAGACCGACCGGAAGGGGAGCACGCATGACGCAGGCACCGCAGACGCTCGCGCCCGCCGTGACGCGACGCGACGAGGGCGAGGCCAGGTGGTGGTTCGCCTGCCTGGCCGAGATCAAGCTGAGCGCCGAGCAGACCGGAGGGGCGCTGAGCATCGTCCAGATCACCGAGCCGCCCGGGGCCTCCGGGCCGCTGCACGTGCACTACCGCGACGACGAGACGTTCTGGATCATCGACGGCGACGCGACCTTCGAGGTCGGCGGCGAGGTCATCCAGGCGAGCGCCGGCGACGTCGTGTTCGGCCCCCGCGGCGTTCCGCACCGCTACAGCGTCGGCGACGCCGGCTGCCGGATGCTCTTCATCATGACCCCCGGCGGCTTCGAGAACCTGGTGCGCGACATGAGCGCGCCGGCGCAGGGCCGGACGCTCCCGCCGCCCTCCGACGAGGAGCCCGACTGGGAGCACGTCGCCGCGGTCGCGAGGGCGAACGGCTGCGAGCTGCTCGGGTAATCGCCGCCCGCCGCCCGGCCCCAGGACCCCGATCGGATCCTGGGGCCCCGCCCGCTACGGGGTGATCACCAGTTGAGGTGAGTTGGCGCCGGACTCGCGGCTCGCCAGGCTGAGCGCGGTGCCGCTCGTGGTGGAGAGGCCCAGGCTGTAGGTGCCGTTGCCGGTGACCAGCGAGGTGACGTCGACGCTGGTCC
>JAWVEW010000286.1:0-2630 GCA_033856495.1 Miltoncostaeaceae bacterium
CAGAAGTAGAAGACGTTGCCGATCAGCAGCTCGATGCCCAGCGCGGGCAGGATCGTGCCGTTGACGTCCCCGGGCGACATGTGGACCACGAAGATGCAGAGGCCCGCGAGCACGATCACGTTGACCAGCATGTTGATGCCGAGCCCGAAGAAGGCGTTGAGGTCGCCGCGGGTCCAGAGCGGCAGCTCCGGCATCCCGGGCGGGGTCCTCAGCCTGAGCGCCACGGCTCGTGCTCGCATTCCGGTGGTCTACAGCCGGCCGCGGGCGTTCGGCTTTGGGCGGCGGGCAGAAAAACGCCCCGCCGCTTTCGCCCCGCGGCCAGCCCCCGCAAGCGGCCGGTCAGTCGTCCTGATGGAAGAGGCGGCCGCCGAAGCGCTCGCGGATCTCGTCGTCGACCTCGTCCGCCGTGGAGGCCACCGCGGCCACCGCCACCTTCAGCTCCTCGGGATCGAGGTAGTCCCCCAGAAGGCGATGGCTGAAGACCACCACGATCTCGCCGTCGTCCTCGAATGCGCCGAGGTGGCCGAAGACGTAGGCGTTCGCGTTGAGGGCCACGTACTCGAAGAGCTCGGGCGAGGGGGGGACGCCGATGTTCGTGTACGCGCGCACCTCGACCACGGTCCCCTCGTCGAAGGGGCGCACCCCCACGAAGATCCGGGCCGAGTCGTGGCGGAAGCTGAACTCGCCGTCGCGGTCCACCTCCACCGTGCCGAGGAGGTCCGTGAGGATGTAGCGCACCCGGTCCCGGGTCTCGACGATGTTCATGCGGCAAGCCCTCCCCGACGTGGGACGACGGACCCGGTGAGACCCTAAAGGCTCGACGCCGCCGACGGAGGGGGCCGGGCGCTGCCCGAGGGGCGCCTCTATCCTCGGTCGGTGCTCACGGCCACCGACGTCACGCTCCACCACGGTCCGCTGCTGGTCCTCTCCTCCGTCACCCTGGCGGTCGGGCCGCGCAGCCGCATCGGCCTCGTGGGGCCCAACGGCATCGGCAAGTCCACCCTCCTGCGCGTGCTGGCCGGACTCGAGCGGCCGGAGTCGGGCGCCGTGCGTCGCGACCCGCCGTCGCTTCGGGTCGGCTACCTGCCCCAGGAGCCGGACGCCCGGCCGGGGGAGACGCTGCGCGCCTTTCTCGCCAGGCGCACCGGCGTGGCGGCGGCCGACGCGGAGCTCGAGCGGCTCACCGGGCTTCTGGCCGAGGACCCCGGGCACGTCGACGCCTACTCGGCGGCGCTCGAGCATTTCCTCGCCCTCGGCGGCGACGATCTCGACGCGCGCGCGCAGATGGTGCTGGCGGACGTCGGGCTGCCGGCCGACCGGCTCGGCGTCGACCTCGCGGCGCTCTCCGGCGGCCAGGCCGCACGCGCCACCCTGGCCGCCATCCTGCTCGCCCGCTTCGACGTCTTCCTGCTCGACGAGCCCACCAACAACCTCGACTTCGCCGGCCTCGATCGCCTCGAGCGCTTCCTCGACGACCTCCCGGGCGGCGTGGTGGTCGTCTCGCACGACCGGGCCTTCCTCGATCGGGCCGTCGACCGGATCGTCGAGATCACCGAGCCGCACCACACCGCCGCGGAGTACGCCGGCGGCTGGAGCGACTACGTGGCCCAACGCGAGGACGCCCTCGCCCGCCAGGCGGAGGGCTGGCGCAAGGCCGACGGCGAGCGCTCGCGCCTGACCGAGCGCATGCGCACGCAGCGGGCGTGGGCCGAGGAGGGGGTCCGGCGCCAGAAGCGCAAGCCGGGCGACAAGGACCGAGCGGCGCGCGGCGCCAAGATCGAGCGGACCGAGAAGCAGGCGGCCAAGGTCAGGGCCAGCGAGCGCGCGATCGAGCGCCTCCCCGACGTCGAGAAACCCTGGGGCGGCTGGCAGCTGCAGCTCACCATCCGCGCCGGCGCGCCCGGCAGCGAGGTCGTGGCGCGGCTGACCGGGGCGGTCGTCCGCCGCGGCGCCTTCGTGCTCGGGCCGATCGACCTCGAGGTCCGCCGCGGCGAGCGGGTCGCCATCGTGGGGCCGAACGGCAGCGGCAAGTCCACGCTGCTCGCCGCGCTGCTGGGCCGCCTGCCGCTGGAGGCGGGCCAGCGCCGCCTGGGGCCGGGTGTCGTCGTGGGGGAGATGGATCAGGCGCGCGAGCGGCTGGCCGGCGCCCGCCCGACCCTCGCCGCCGTGGCCGAGGAGGCCGGCCTGACCGAGCAGGACGCCCGCTCGCTGCTCGCCAAGTTCGGGCTCGGCGCCGATCACGTCCTGCGTCCGGGGGCGGACCTCTCGCCCGGACAGCGAACGCGCGCGATCCTGGCGGTGCTCTCCGCACGGGGGGTCAACTGCCTGGTGCTGGACGAGCCCACCAACCACCTGGATCTCGAGGCGATCGAGCAGCTGGAGGGGGCGCTCGGCGGCTACGACGGCACGCTCATCCTCGTGACGCACGACCGCCGGCTGCTGGAGGCGGTGCGCATCGACCGGCGGGTCGACCTGGGCTGAGGCCTACGTCGGCCGGAGCCGCGCCAGCCGGCGCTCGACGTCGGAGGCGCCGGCGAGGTCGTCGGCGGCGAGGCAGGCCTTGCGCAGGTCCTGAAGCCCCTGCAGCGCGCCGGGCACGTCGAGCCCGAGCCGCGCCGAGCGCTCCCAGG
>JAWVEW010000287.1:0-3264 GCA_033856495.1 Miltoncostaeaceae bacterium
GCCGGGGCCGCCGATCGCGCCCGCCGGCGCGGCCAACCTCGCCGGCGCCGCCGCCGCCGGCGGGGGCACGGGTCTCGGCTGGCTCGCGGCGATCCCGATCCTGCTGCTCGGCCTGGTGCCGCTGCGACTCGGGCGCAGGGCGCCCCAGCCGGCGCCTGGCCGCCTGCGGCCCGCCGTCGCGTTTCCGCCGGACCGGCCCGGCTAGAGAGCGGGCCGGCGCGTCACCCCGGCTGCGTGCGCACGCGGCCAGGTGGCGCGCAGGCGCCCCGGCACCGTCCAGCCGGGGTTGGGCCGCCCGCGCGGCGCCCCCGCCCCGCCCGCGATCCCCTCGACGCGTCCGCGGCGAGGAGAGCGCGGGTCCCGTGACGAAAGGATGTCCATGCGACTGTTCGCGTCCGTCCGGCCGCGCGCCGAGCCCATGCGGAGCCCGCTCCGCGTGCCCGGCGCCGTCCGCCGGACGACCGCGCTCCGGCTCTCCCTCGCCGCCGCCCTGGTGACGCTGCTCCTCGCGAGCGGCGCCCGCGCGGCGCCGTCGGGGGCGGCCGCGGCGTCCCCCGGGGCGATCCGCGGCGACCCCGCGCCCAGCCACGCCATCAGCGCGCTGGAGGTCGGCGCCTGGTGTCTGGTGGGCGTGGTGGTGCTGGTGTGGCTGGCGAGCGACCGCGGCTCGCTGAGCCGCCGCCGCCGCCGGTGACGGTGCCCGGATGGGAGCGGCGCCCCCGTCGCTCCCATCCGGTCGAGATCAGCCTCAATCGCGCTCGCGGATCCGCAGGCGCTGCGCCCGCCGGGCTCCGGTCCCGGCCAGCGCGGCCTGCTCGCCCGCGGTGAGGCCGGCAGGGAGCGGCCGTTCGGGCGGACCGAGGGTCACGGCGACCCAGGCGTCGAGCAGGTGCGCCGGCGCGCTGCCGGCGCGGCTCGCCAGCGCGCGGCCCCCGCGCAGCAGCGCGAGCACCGGCACGCTCGACCGGCTGACCCTCACGCCCCGCGGCCAGAGCAGCGTCTCGCGCAGCGCCCAGTCGGCCGGGGTCGCCAGCACGACGAGGGCGATTGCGAGCCCCGGCCGGGCGGCGGCGATCGCGTCCAGGGTGGCGGGCAGCAGCTGACACGCCGGGCAGCGCGGGATGCCGAGGGCGAGCAGCCCGGCGGGCGCCGCATCCAGGCGGGCCAGCGCGTCGGCGAGGGGCTCGGCCGCTACCATGCCCGGCGGTGTCGGAGCAGCTCGCACGGGACCGGGGCGCCGCCCTCGCGCTGCTGCACGAGTGGGTGGCCAGCGAGGCGCTGCGCCGCCACGCCCTGGCGGTCGAGGCCGGGATGCGCGCCTACGCGGAGGCGCTGGGCGAGGACGCCGAGGCCTGGGGCTGCGTGGCGCTGCTGCACGATTTCGACTACGAGCGCCACCCCACCCTGCAGCGCCATCCGCAGGACGGGGAGCCGGTGCTGGCCGGGCTGGGCTACCCCGACTGGTTCCGCGAGGCGATCCTGAGCCACGCCGACCACACCGCCGTGCCTCGCACGACCCCGATCCGCCGGCACCTCTACGCCTGCGACGAGCTGTCCGGGTTCCTCCACGCCTGCGGCCTGGTGCGCCCGGATGGACTGGAGGGGCTCGAGCCGAGGTCCGTGCGCAAGAAGCTCAAGCAGCGCAGCTTCGCGGCGGGGGTCAACCGAGACGACGTGGTGCGCGGCGCGGAGGAGATCGGCCGCGACCTCGACGAGCACATCGCGTTCGTCACGGCCGCGCTGCGCCCGATCGCCCGCGAGCTCGGGCTCCCCCATCGGGGCTGAGCCGGGGAGCGGCACTCAGCTCGCCTCCGGACCGGGGACCTCCCTGCGCTCGCGTCGGGAGATCTGGCGCTCCTTCAGCCCGACCGCTGCCGCGACCACCAGCGCGACCCCGATCGCGATGAGGAGCGCAACCCAGAGCTGGTCGGCGAACGCCTTGCCGGCGAAGTAGCCGAGCAGCGCCGCCTGCGCCGACCAGAGGACGGCGCCGATGCAATCGAAGAGCAGGAAGCGGCGGTAGTCCATCCCGCCGGCTCCGCAGGCCAGGTTGACCGCCAGCCGCAGGCCGGGGAGGAAGCGGCCGACGAACACGAGAGCCGGCCCCCGGCGGCGCACCATCCGCTCGCCCGCCTCGATCCGCTCCTTGCCGGCCATGCGCATCGCGAAGCGGCGGATCCCGTCGCCGCCCGCCCGCCCGATCCAGTAGGCGGCCGAATCGCCCAGCATCGCGCCGACGGCGCCGGCCAGGATCACCAGGACGAGGTTCAGCTTGCCGGAGGAGGCGAGGACGGCGCCGGTGATGACGGCGGTCTCGCCCGGGAGGAAGGGGAAGACCCCGTCGCCCGCAACGAGGAGGAGGATGCCCGGGTACCCGTAGTCCGCGGCCCACTGGGCCGCCGACTGGAAGAACGAGGTGATGGAGGCGGCGGCCACGGCCGCCGCGGCGGCGAAGGAGACGATCATCGGCCGCCCGAGCCCGTACCGGCGACCCCATCTGGGGGATGGAATCGCCGCTGCATTCGGGCATCATGACAGCACATCGCCAGCGGCGATCGCCCCCCCGCAATGAGCCGAGCCCTCGCCGTCCCCGCGCTTGCCCTGCTGGCCCTGCTCGCCGCGGGCCCCGCTTCCGCCACGTCTGCGACGGTCGAATTGCAGGCGCCGACGGGCTCCCGCGCCTGGACCGCGCGCCTGCTCGCGGCGGTCTCCGCCCGCACCGCGCCCGACCGCAGCGCGCGGGTCATCACCACCCTCCAGCCCATCGCGCCGCTCGGCGGCGGCGCGACCACCCTGCTCGTCACCGGCACCAAGGTCGCCGACGGACGGCAGTGGGTGCGCGTGATGCTGCCGGTGCGTCCGAACGGGAGCCAGGGCTGGGTGCCCGCCGACCCGCTGGCGTTCCGGCCGGTCTCCAGCCGCCTGGTGGTGGACCAGAGCGACCGCCGGCTGACCGTCTACAAGCAGGGGCGTCCCGTCTATCGCACCACGGTGGCCATCGGCGCGGCGGACACACCCAGCCCGAACGGCCGCTTCGCCATCGCGGAAGTCATCCCCACCGGCGACCCGGGCGGCTTCTACGGGCCCTACGTGCTGCCCCTGACCGGGTTCTCCGAGCGGCTCAACGAGTACGCCGGCGGCAACGGCCGGGTGGCGCTCCACGGCACCAGCCTCCCCGGGCTCCTGGGCACGCGCGCGAGCCACGGCTGCATCAGGATCGCCAACGCCGCCATCCGCCGCATCGCCGCCATCGTCTCCACGGGC
>JAWVEW010000288.1:0-2521 GCA_033856495.1 Miltoncostaeaceae bacterium
ACCGACGGGGTCGTGGCCCTTCGGCCCGGTTGGAGAGGCCTCCTGGCAGCACGCGAGGCCGGGAGCGCGCGGCCGTCGGTCGCTCCGCACGACCCCGCCGGCCGCACGTCGGCCTGACCGGCCCCCACGCCCCACGACCCCGGACCCGCCAGCGCCTCTCTCGCAGGCCGGCCCTCAACACAAGGATCGGAGATCCCAATGTCCGTCATCGTCACCGGTGCGTCCGGCCAGCTCGGCCGCCTCGTCGCTGAAGAGCTCCTCAACCGCATCGCTCCGTCCGAGCTCGTCCTCGTGACCCGGCGCCCCCAGGCCCTCTCGGACCTGGCGGAGCGCGGCGTCGAGGTTCGTCGCGGCGACTTCGACGATCCAGCCTCCCTGGCGCAGGCGTTCGCGGGCGGCGAGCGCCTCCTGCTGATCAGCACCCCCGCGATCGGTCGACGCGTCCCCCAGCACCGCGCCGCGATCGAGGCGGCGGAGGCGGCCGGCGTGCGCCACCTGGTCTACACGTCGGTCGTGAAGCCCATCGCCGGAAACCCGGTCGGAGCGATCGCCGACGAGAACCGCGTGACCGAGGAGCTGCTGGGGGCGACCGGGCTCGCGTGGACCATCCTGCGCAACGGCAGCTACGCCGAGCTGCAGGTGGCTCCCGCCGCCCTGGCCGTCACTCACGGCAAGCTCGTCACCAACGCGGGCGACGGACGCATCGTGCCGATCTCGCGGAACGACTGCGCGGCGGCGGCTGCCGTGGTGCTGACTGCGGACGGGCACGAGGGCCGCACGTACGACATCACCGGCCCTGAGGCCCTCTCCCAATCCGACCTTGCCGCCCTGCTGGAGGACGTCACCGGCCGCCGGATCGAGGTGACCCGGGTCGGCGACCGGATGCTGACGTGGGGGCTGACCCGGACCGGCATCCCGAAGCCGACCGCCCGCGCGATCGTGGCCTTCGGCGTCGCGGTCCGGAAGGGCTACTACGACGTCGTCGATCCCGCCTTCGAGCAGCTGACGGGGCGGCCGCCGCGGTCTCTGAGGGACGTGCTGGTCGCCCACCGCGGCGAGCTGCTGGAGGCTGCCTGACGGGCATCACGGGCGCGATCGACGCCCCGGCGCGTGCCGGACGATCATGTCCGCGCGCGCCGGGACGGCGGCGCTCCGGCTCCACGTGCCCTTGAGGAACAGGTCGTTCGACGCCATCAGGTGATCGGAGACGCTGCGCAGCGCGCACGGCAGGCGTCCGACCAGCCCGTCGACCAGATCCCCTCCGAGCGCCCCGAGACGACCTGCTCCACGACGAGTCGGAGATGCCGATCGGCGGGACCGCGCCACCCTGGCGCGACGGGCCGCCTCAGGCGGGGGGAGCGGAGCCGGAGTTGGTGGAGCCGCTGCTGGGCACCACCGGGGGCGGGGCGTCGGCATGCCCGGCGCCATGCCCGCTATCGGTCCCAGAGCCATGGCCTTCGTTGTGGTGCCCGTCGCCAGGCGGCTGCGGCGGCGGCGCCGCCTGGGGCACGGGCGCCGGCGCGGGGGCGACCGGCGGCACGGGCGCCGGGCTCGGAGCCGTGGACGGAGGCTGCGCAGGTGGGTCGCTCGGCGCCGGCTGCGGGACAGGCGTCGGCACGGGGGCCGGCACCGGCATCGGCGCCAGCACCGGCATCGGCGCCAGCACCGGCATCGGCAACGGCATCGGCATCGGGACGCTCACCGTTACGGGGGCCGGTCCGGACGGCAGTGGGGGTGGGGCGGCGATCGGCATCGCAGCGGGGGGCGAGGCCGGTGTGGAGATCGCCGTCGGCGCGGGGGAGATCGGCTGGGACGCGGGCGCCGGGGCCGGGGCGGGCGTTGGCGGCGCGCCGGTGCCGGTGACGTTCCGTGGCGCCCGCGGCGCAGCGTTCCGCGCGGGGGAACCGCCTCGCCGGGTCGGGGCGACCGGCGCCGGCGGGAGCCCCTGCGGAGCCGGGACGCCACCGGCGTCGTTGCGAGCGGGCGTCGGACGGCCAAGGCCAGTGCGCCACAGGCTCGCGTGGCGAACGCCCCCGCGCTGGGCGGGCGGCTGCGGCGCAAGGCGCGGCGCAGCAGCCACGATTCGAGGCCGGGCGGCAACGGCGCCGATGCCTCCGGTCTGGCCGCCGGCCGCGGACGACGAACCGCCTGCTGGCCTGGCGGGGGCCGACCGGCGCGGGAGCGAGGGCGCCTTCGCACGGGGCGGCGCGGGGTGGGCCGGTCGGGTCGCGGCCGGCGCGGGCGCCAGGAGATGGCCGGTCAGGTTTCCCGGTCCGGTTCCCCCGGTCACCATCAGGGCGCCCGCCGCGCTTGCGGCGAGCGCTGCGACGGCTCCACCCGTGACCACGACCCTCCGGCCGCGCCATCGCGGCCTGCTCGAGCGCGCGGGGGCGTCCCCGGCGACGGAGGCTGACGGCCCGGCCGCCGCCATCGCCGAGACGGCGCGCCCACCGCCCGCCTCACCAGCCTCGGGATTGGCGGTCAGGGCCAGGAAGACGTCGTCCAGGGAGGGCCGGCGCAC
>JAWVEW010000289.1:0-8639 GCA_033856495.1 Miltoncostaeaceae bacterium
GCGGCCGCCCGGCGCATCACCGCGCGCAGCCGGGCCAGCAGCTCGCCGGGCGCGTAGGGCTTGGTCACGTAGTCGTCGGCTCCGGCGTCGAGGGCCGCGATCTTCTCCCGCTCGTCCCCGACCGCCGAGACGACGACGATGGGCACGTGGCTCCACTCGCGCAGCCGCCGGCACAATTCGAGGCCGTTCCCGTCCGGCAGTAGTAGGTCCAGCAGCACCGCGTCGGGCGGCCGCAGGAGCGCCGCCTGCACCGCGTCGGCGACGGTGCCGGCGCCCTCGGCCCCGTAGCCGGCGGTGCGGAGCAGCGCGCTCAGCGCCCGCAGGATCTGCGGCTCGTCCTCGACCACGAGGATCCGCGCGCTCATCCCTCCAGCACCTCCGGCACCGGCGCCAGTGGGAGGGCGAGCACGAACCGGGTGCCGGCCGCATCGCCGTCCAGCCGCAGCGTCCCGCCCTGCGCCCGAGCGAGGCCGCGCGACAGCGCCAGGCCCACCCCGGTGCCGCCGCTGCCGCGGCCGCTCACGAAGGGCGCGAACAGGCGGCTTCGAAGCGCGGCGTCCGGACCGCGCCCGCCGTCGACGACGGCCAGCTCGAGCCGGTCGCCGGCGATGAGGACCTCGAGCGAGATCGGGCCGGCACCGTGGCGGGCGGCGTTGTGCAGAAGGTTCACGAGGATCCGCTCGCAGAACACGGCGTCCGCGCGCACGAGCGGAAGGTCGTCGGCGAACCGTGCCGCAACCGGGCGGCCGTCGAGCAGCGTCGCGGCCGCCTCGATCGCCCCGGCCGCCAGCTCGACCGGGTCGCACCAGTCGACCTGCGGGCCCAGCGCGCCCGCCTCAAGGCGGGAGAGGTCGAGCAGGTTCCCGATCAGGCGCTCGAGCCGCTCGGACTCGGACTGGATCACCGCCACCAGCGCGCGCTCGTCCGGCGGCCCGGGCGAGCTGGCGAGCGCCTCGCCGGCGGTGCGGAGCGCGGTCACCGGCGTGCGCAGCTCGTGCGAGACCGTGCGCAGCAGCGCGGTCTTGAGCTCGTCGCTGCGCCGCAGCGACTCGGTCTCGAGCGTCTGCGCGAGCAGCCGTCCGCGGTCGACCGCCAGCACCACCAGCCCACCGACCGCCGCGGCGAACCCCGGGCGCGTCCAGCGCGGCTCCTGGCCGTCGAGCGGCGGCCCCACCTCGAGCAGGCCCAGCGGCCGCGAGTCGGCGACCAGCGGTATCGCGAAGCCGCCCCGCGAGGCGCTGAGCCGCACGGTGCCCCCGGTCCGCTCGTCCGTGAGGACGATGGCGCACCTCTGCACGCCCAGCGCGCGTGCGGCCGCCGCCGCGACGGCGTCGACGTGGCTCCCGGAACCGATGTCGGCCAGCGCCGAGCGCGCCAGCTCGGTCAGCAGGTCGGCGTCTCGCCGGCGCGCCTCCGCCTCCTGCCGCTGGCGCCGGAAGCCGGCCGCCAGCTGGCCGGTGATGACCGCCGTCGCCGCGAAGACGCCGAGCGACAGCCAGTTCCGGGTGTCTGCGATCGCGAGCGTGTGCACGGGCGGCAGGAAGAACCAGTTGAAGGCGAGCACCGACGCCACGCTGGTCACCAGGCCGGCGCCCGACCCGAAGACGCCGCTCACCACCAGCACCGCCAGCTGGTAGCAGACCGCCAGCGACAGGACCTCGACGGTCGAGCTGAGGGCGCTCAGGCCCGCCGTGACCGCGGCGACGCCGGCCAGGCCGGCGAGGCAGCCCAAGAGGCGATGGCGCCCCATCTCGCCAGGTGCCGTCGCCGCGTCCGCGCGGCGTCCGGTCAGACCCTCGAGACCGGTTCGACCGACCGCTCGAAGTAGGCCATCAGGGTGTCCGGCAGCAGCGTCGGCGCAGCGTCGACGACCCGGGCCTGCAGCGCGTGGCGGTCGGCTCGAGCACGCTCCATCACCTGCTGCCAGCCGGTCCGCTCGGCCTCGCGGTCGATCGCCAGCTCCGCCATCGCCTGGGCGATCTTCTCGGTCACCATGGGTATGGAGAGCTGGTAATGAGCGTCCACCAGGGCCACCAGCCGCACCCACCCCTGGTGGCCGTGCTCGCGGGCCTGGCGCGTCCACTCGGGGGAGACGTGCGGGGTCAACGCGTCGATCAGCGGACCCCAGCCCTCGGGGGCGGCGGTCGCCGCCATCAGATCGTCTCCAGGAGCTTGGCCTTCTTGGCCTGGAACTCCTCGTCGGTCAGGAAGCCGGCCTGGTGCAGCTCGCCCAGCTGGCGGATCATCTCGAGCGGCGGCTGTCCGGCGGGGGCCGCCGAGGGCGGCGCCGCAGCGGGCGGCGGCGGCGGCGGGGGCGGACCGGGCGCCGCGAAGCCCCCGAGTTCCTGGGCCGCGAGCCTGCACATCCGCCCGGCCTGCTCGATGACCTTCCCGACCTCCTGCCCGATCTCGCGCATCGCGCGCCGCAGGTCGTCATGGGGCGGCAACATGGCCCCAAGTTTAGCGCGCGACGGTCCCCCTCACCGGATCGGCACCGTTGGTGTACGGTGAGGTCGATGACGACTGGAGCGACTTTCGGCTCCCGCGAGCGCGCAGCGCTGGCGCGCGCCGCCACCGCGGCGTTGGAGGCGGCAGCCGAGTCCGCCGCCCGGGAGCTCGATCGCCACGCCGCCGGCTTCGGCCTCTCCAACGCCAAACTCGAGATGCTCGAGGTGCTGCGCTGCTGCGCCGGCCTGCGGACCTGCCTCTACGACCTCGGCGACCGGCTGGGCGTGACCCGGCCGAACATCACGAAGCTCGTGGACGGCCTCGAGCGCGGCGGTCTCGTCGAGCGGATCCCGCACCCGGCCGACAAGCGGATGGTCCAGGCCCACCTCACGGTCCGGGGCGCCGCGCTGGCCGACTGGGCGCTGCCCGGGCGGGAGGAGCGGATCGAGCGGCTGTGGGCCGGTCTGGACGACGAGGAGCTGCTGACGCTGATCCACCTCCTCGAGATCGCCGCCGCGGGCGCGCGGCAGCAGCGGCTGGAGGCCGGCACCGCCTCCGCCTGACCCGCCCCGCGCTCCCCGGCCGCCCGAGGCGGCGCGGGGACGCGACGCGGGACGCTCAGCTCTGGCTGCGGGTGAAGCTGCCCCGGGTCGGCGACGGCTCGGGCAGCGGCGCGCCGTCGAGCGCCACCGGGCGGCGCTCGTCCATCGGGACGTAGACCCGCTCGCCCTCGCCCACGTAGATCTGCCGCGGCCGCGCGATCTTCTGCTCCTTGTCCTCCACCATCTCGAGCCACTGGGCGACCCAGCCGGCGGTGCGCCCGATGCCGAAGAGCACCGGGAACATCTCCATCGGCATGCCCAGCGCCTCGTAGATGAGGCCGGAGTAGAAGTCGACGTTCGGGTAGAGCTTGCGCTTGACGAAGTACTCGTCCTCGAGCGCGATCTTCTCCAGCTCGACCGCGATCGCGAGCAGCGGGTTGACGCCCGTGACCTCGAACACCTCGTCAGCCGACTTCTTGATGATCCGGGCCCGCGGGTCGTAGTTCTTGTACACCCGGTGGCCGAAGCCCATCAGGCGCTCCTTGCCAGACTTCACGCCCTCGATGAACTCGGGGATGCGGTCCACCGTCTGGATGCGGTGCAGCATCCGGAGCACCGCCTCGTTCGCCCCGCCGTGCAGCGGCCCGTACAGCGCCCCCACGCCGGCGGCGACCGCCGAGTAGGGGTCGACCCGCGATGAGCCGACGGCCCGCACGGCGCTCGTCGAGCAGTTCTGCTCGTGGTCGGCGTGGAGGATGAACAGCACGTCCAGCGCGCGCGCCAGGCGCGGATCGGGCTTGTAGTCGACGACGCTCATCGTGAAGAGCATCGAGAGGAAGTTCTCCGCGTAGGAGAGATCGTTGTTCGGGTAGACGTAGGGCCGGCCCATCGTGTGCCGGAAGGCCCAGGCCGCCATCGTCGGCATCTTCGCGATCAGCCGCACCGTCTGCTTGTAGCGGCTGTCCGGGTCCTCGATGTCCTTCGACTCCGGGTAGAAGGTGCTGAGCGCCCCGACCGTGGCCTCGAGCATCCCCATCGGATGCGCGTCGTAGCGGAAGCCCTCCATGAACTTCTTCAGGTTCTCGTGTACGAACGTGTGATGGGTGATGTCGTAGACCCATGCATCCAGCTGGTCCGCGGTGGGGAGCTCGCCGTAGATGAGCAGGTACGCGACCTCGAGGTACGTGCTGTGCTCGGCGAGCTCCTCGATCGGGTAGCCGCGGTAGCGCAGGATCCCCTGATCACCGTCGAGGAAGGTGATCGCGCTGCGGCAGGCGGCCGTGTTCATGTAGGCAGGGTCGTAGGTCATGAGGCCGAAATCGTCGTCGGAGACCTTGATCTGCCGCAGTTCCTGAGCACGGATGGTCCCGTCTTCGATCGGGAGCTCGTAGCTCTGGCCCGTGCGGTTGTCGATCACGGTCAGCGTGTCCTGGCGCTCGCCCGCGACGTCGGCGGAAGGCTCCTCTGCCTGCTGGGTCGTCATGGCCTGTCCCTTTCTGGAGCCGGGCACGCGGCCCGGGGGTCTCGATGGTCACCCGTCGCCCGATTCTAGTCGCGTCGCGGGGGCGAGAGCCGTCGCCGGGCCGAACCGCGGCGGCCGCGCTCGTCCCGGGCAGGCTTGGCGGACCGCCCCTGAGGGTATCTGGACTGAGGATCAGGGGCGCGTCGAGGAGAGACGTATGGCCGTTCAGACCGCTGGTGTCGAGGAGCTCGAGCGGCTCCCGCAACGGGAGCTCGTGCGGCGCGCGCGCCAGCGCGGCATCCGGGGCGCCTACCGGATGCGCAAGCCCGAGCTGATCGAGGCGCTGCGGCGGGCCGAGGCGATGGAATACGCGGACAACCTGAGCGTCGGCGAGTCGCTGGAGGACGGGGCAGGGGAGCGCGACGGCCAGCGGCGGCAGGACCGGCACCGCGCGCGCCGGCGGTCCGCGCTCATCGGGGTCGCCGCCCTGGCGGCGATCACGGTCCTCGTGGTGGTGCTCGTCCTCGTCCTCGGCGGCGGCGGCTCCGGCTCCGACGTCGGCCAGACGAAGTCCGCGGGCGGCACCGCCTACAAGCTGCTGAGCGTCACGACCCAGGACGCCATCGGCTCCCTTCCGTCGAGCAAGGGGACCTACGTCGTCGCCGACATCGAGCTGACGCCCCCGAGCGGGCTGCGCCCCTTCGCGCCCGTGGCGCCGGCGACGCTCGTCGGCGGCGACGGCATCACGTACGAGCCCTCGGTGGAGGCGGCGGCCGCCCTCGGAGCCGAGTCCCTCGCCACCAAGCAGGTGAAGCCGGGCACCCCGACCGAGGGAAAGATCGCGTTCGACGTGCCGCCGGCGGCGGTGACTGACTCCGAGCTGATCCTGCGCGATCTCGGCGGCTCGGCGCAGACGAGCTTCAAGACGGGCCTGTGAGCCGGCGCGCCGGCGGCGGGAGCCGGGCATGAGGGTCGGTGCGCTGGTCGGGACCCTGCTCGGCGTCTGGCTCGGGCTGGCGCTGGTGATCGGGTTGTGGGAGATGCTGCTCGTGGCGGCCCTCGGCGTGGCGGGCTACGCGATCGGCCGCATCGCGATCGACGCCCGCCGGCGGCCGGCGCCGCGACGGCCGGCGCGCACGCCGGGGCGCTACGAGCGCGACGACCTGGCGGACGACCTCGCCGCACCGCGCCCGCGCGGCGGCTGAGGCTGCCAGGGAAGGCCCTGGCCGGCCCTCAGTCGGGGGCCGACCGGCGGCTGCGCCCGCGGGCCGGCACCTCCCGCCAGTCGCGCGAGCGCTCGCCGGGACGGTAGGGCGAGTCCTCGCGCCTGGCGACGACACCCCGCAGCCCCTGCTCGCGGGCGGCCGCGAGGAAGGCCGGGCCGTCGGAGAACGGCTCCGAGAGCCGCACGGCGGTCCGCCGTGGATCGAGCAGCGCCCGCGCGCGCTCGCGGCGCTCGGACAGCGGCCGCTCGAGCAACGGCAGGGCGTCCAGCTCCAGCAGGTCCACCACGACGTAGACGAGGGAGTCGTCGTCGCCGTCGGCCGGGGGTCCGGGACGCCCGCGCTCGTCGAGCGTGCACACGACACCGTCGACCACGCACTCCGGGGTCCGCAGCGCCAGGCGCAGCTCGCGGACGAGGGCGGGGAAGCGCTCCGTCAGGTCCTCGCCCTCGGCGCCCCAGACGACCGGGTCGCCGCCCGCCAGCCGGACGAGCGCGCGCCGGCCGTGCCAGTGCACCTCGAAGCCCCACCCAGGGCCCGTGGGCAGCCGTGCGGCGGCGGTCGCGAGCATCGGCAGGTAGCGCTCGGCCGGCGCCGGCGGCGGAGCGCCGCCCGCGGTCCCATCGTCGCGCTTGCGGATGAGGAGCCAGTTCTTCGGGTCCCCGCCCAGCCGGGCCGGGACCCGCGTCCAGACGCCCTCGAGGCGCCGGCCCTTCAGGCGGACGGTGAGACCGCCGTCGCGCTTGTCCTCGAGCAGGTCGTAGGTGGCGCGGTCCCAGATCTCGACGGTGCCCGCGCCGTACTGGCCGGCCGGGATCTCCCCCTCGAAGCTCCCGTACTCGAGCGGATGGTCCTCGACGTGCACGGCCAGGTGGCGCCCGCCGATCTCCAGCGGGAGGCCCTTGGGCACCGCCCAGCTGGCCAGCGCGCCGCCCCGCTCGAGGCGCAGGTCGTAGTGCAGCCGGCGCGCGGCGTGCCGGTGGACGACGAACGTCGGCTCGCCGCCGGGCGGCTCCGCCCGCTCGCCTCCGGGCTCGGGCGTGACGGAAAGGTCGCGCTTTCGCCGGTACTCCTGCAGGCCCTCCATCGGCCAAGCATGCCCTGACGGCCGGCCCGGCGAATCGGGCCCCGCACGGTGTGCCGGGCCGGGTTGCTAGCATTGTTGCGTGCCTGCCTACGGGCGGGCGCTGGCGCAAGCCGCATGAATACTGGAGCCGCCGAGCGCGGCCGCCCGCATATATCTGGAGGAGCCCTTGGCCGAGCACGCGATTGCCGTGCTGGTCGATTTCGAGAACATGGCCCGCCCGGGCTCGAAGAGCCGTGGCGATTTCGACATCCAGCTGGTCCTGAACCGCCTCGCCGAGAAGGGGCGCGTGCTCGTGAAGCGCGCGTACGCGGACTGGAGCCGCTACCGGGAGGCGAAGCACGACCTCCAGAACGCCGGCCTCGAGCTGATCGAGATGCCGTCCGCGCGCGAGGGCGCCAAGAACCGCGCCGACATCAAGCTCGCCGTCGACGCGATGGAGCTCGCCTACAGCCGCGACCACCTCGACAATTTCGTGATCGTGTCCGGCGACAGCGATTTCACGCCCCTGGTGGGCAAGCTGCGCGAGCTGAACAAGCGGGTGACCGGCGTCGGGAACCGCGAGTCGAGCAGCGAGTTGCTGATCGCCAACTGCGACGAGTTCATCTTCTACGACCTGCTGGCGAGCACCGCCGGCGGGCGGACGCACCCGGCCGGCCGGGCGATCGACCCGGTGCCCCTGCTGCGCGAGACCCTCACCGCCCTGCAGCGCGAAGGGGTGGACTGGCCGCTGGCCAGCGTCGTGAAGGACTCGATGCGGCGCAAGTACCCCGCCTTCGACGAGAGCGACCACGGCTACTCGACCTTCTCCAAGTTCCTCGCCGAGGCCGGCGCGAAGGGCATGGTCCGCCTCGAGACCGACCCGCGCAGCGGCACCTACCGGGTGGAGCTGGCCGACGGGCGCTCGACCCCGGCGCCGGCGCTGCCGCAGGCGGCCGAGGCGCGGGCCGACGACGGCGAGGGCCGCCGGCGGCGGCGGCGGCGGCGCGGCGAGGGCCCGGCCAACGGCGCTCCCGAGGAGACGGCGCTCGAGGGGATGCCGGCCGACGCCGAGGTGTTCGAGATCGTCGTGACGGCGCGCCCCGAGCCCGAGCCCGACATGACCGGCCTGCCGCCGATCGGCGAGCCGATCTCCTACGAGGACATGATCATGCTCGGCCCGGAGCTCGACTCCGCCGATGTCCCGGCCCTGGCCGACGTCCCGGACCTCGCCGAGGCGAGCGACGTGGCCGCCGAGGCGGCCCGGCCCGCCGGACGCCGTCGCCGGCGCACGCGCGAGCCGCTCGACGTGGCGGAGATCGCCGACGCCGACCGCTCCCCGATCGAGGCCGCGGCGAGCGCCGAGGCGGCGCCAGTCGAGGCCGCGGCGAGCGCCGATGCGGCGTCAGTCGAGGCCGCGGCGAGCGCCGATGCGGCGCCAGTCGAGGCGGAGGCCCCGGTCGCCGCAGCGGTCGAGGCGGAGGCCCCGCCGACGTCCGGCCGGCGTCGGGTGCGACGCCGCTCGTCCCTCGGCGCGGTCGAGGATCCCGCCGTTCCGCGCGCGGAGGCGCTGCATGCCCCTGCGGCCGCCGAGCCGCAGCCGATCGTCGCCGAGCCCGAGGCTCCGGCGGCCGCCGAGGCGGCGCCGGCGTCCCCCAGGCGACGGGCCCGCCGCTCGGCTGCCGCAGCCGCCCCGGAGGCCGAGGCTGCCCCCGCGCCGGCGCCGCCCGACGAGGCGGTCGCGGAACCCGCCGCCGAGCCGGAGGTCAAGCCGACCCCGCGCCGGCGGACCCGCAAGGCGGCCGCCGAGGAGGAGCCGACAGCGGGCGTCGCCGTGCCCGAGGAGGCGGACGCCGCTCCCGCTGAGGACGCGCCCGCGCCGCGCAAGCGACGGTCCCGGG
>JAWVEW010000290.1:0-7374 GCA_033856495.1 Miltoncostaeaceae bacterium
TCCGGCCGAGGCCCTGTCCGGGCCGCAGCCCGCCCAGTCGGAGCGCGATCGCTCCGACGGTCTCCGCCGGCCCCAGGGCGGCGTCGACGGCGACGATCAGGGGGCGGGGATGCCCTGCTCCCATTCGGCCCAGCCGCGCCTCCAGGTTGAGCGCGTGGAGCGGACGCTCGAGTGTGCCGATCACGCGCGCCGGGTCGACGCCCAGGCGCAGGAGCCCCTCGCCCACCAGGGGCCCGAGGGCGTCGCCGGTCGAGCGGTCGGTGCCGACGCAGGCCACGGCGACGGGCCGGCCCTCGGCGCCGAGGCGCCCCAGCGCCGCCGCCAGCGCGCGCGCGAGCGCGTCCGCCGGGGCCGGGTGGTCCGAAGGGATGGTCGTCGCCGCCATGGAATGAATGTAGGCACAGCGCGCTGCCGGAAACACCGCTCGCGCGGCTAGGCCGGGGCGGGGGCCCCTGGGCGGACGGTCAGCCCGTCCTCGTCGCGCGCCGCCCGCACGGCGGCGGCCAGCGAGCGCTCGTAGGGGGCGCGGTGCACCCCGTGCTCCGTCACGATCGCGCTCACGAGCCGCGCGGGCGTGCGGTCGAAGGCCGGGTTGGCCACGGCGGCGTCCGGCGGCGCGGCGGCGCGCCCGGCGAGGGCGAGCCCGAGCACCTCGTCGGCCGAGCGCTCCTCGATCGGCACCCCGGCGGCGGAGGGCAGCGAGGGGTCGAGGGTCGAGGTGGGGGCGGCCACGATCATGGGGATGCCGTGCTCGCGCGCCAGCACGGCGAGCCCGTAGGTGCCGATCTTGTTCACCACGTCGCCGTTGGCGGCGATCCGGTCTGCTCCCACCACGACGTGCGAGACGCGCCCGTCGGCCATCATCGCGCCGGCCATGCTGTCGGTGATGAGGGTGTACGGGATGCCCTCACGCTCGAGCTCCCAGGCGGTGAGGCGGGCGCCCTGCAGGAGCGGCCGCGTCTCGTCGACCAGGACCCGGACCGTGGGGTCGGCGGCGTGGGCGGCGCGCACCACACCGAGCGCGGTCCCGTAGCCGCCGGTCGCGAGCGCGCCCGCGTTGCAGTGGGTGAGGATGCGCGCGCCGCGGCTGACCAGCGCGCGCGCGTGCGCCCCGATCCGCTCGCAGCGGTCGACCTCGTCGGCGTGCAGCCGGCGCGCCGCCAGGGCGAGGTCGGCGGCGAGCGCCGCGGCCGGGCCGGGATGGGCGGCGGCGTGCCGGGCCATCCGGTCGACCGCCCAGGCCAGGTTCACCGCGGTCGGCCGGGCGCTCCGCAGCGCCGCGGCGGCCCGCGCGACCTCTCGTTTCAGGGCGCCGAGGTCGTGCGCCGGCCCGGTCTGGGCCGCGAGCGCCACGCCCATCGCCCCCGCCACCCCGATGGCGGGCGCGCCGCGCACGACCATCGTCCGGATCGCCTCGACCACCTCCGGCCAGGCCGTGAGCCGCGCCCACGCCACCTCCCCGGGGAGGCGCGTCTGGTCCAGCAGCCGGACCTCGCCCTCGCCGAGGGCGAGGATGTCCTGCGGCGCGAGCCCGGCGGGGGCCTCGGTCAGCGGTGACAGGCCCCTAGGTCCCCTGGTCCCACGAGGCCAGATAGCGCTCCTGCTCGAGCGTCAGGACGTCGATCTGCACCCCCAGCGACTCGAGCTTGAGGCGGGCGATCTCCTTGTCGATCTCCTCGGGCACCTGGTAGACGGCCGGGCGCAGGTCGGGGCCCTTCTGGGCGATGAACTCGGCCGCCAGCGCCTGGTTGGCGAAGCTCATGTCCATCACCGCGGCCGGGTGGCCCTCGGCGGCCGACAGGTTCAGCAGCCGGCCCTCGGCCAGCAGGTAGACCTTGCGGCCGTCGCCGAGCGCGTACTCCTGCACGAACGGCCGCACCTCGGTCACGCTGTCGGCAAGCTCCGCCAGGCCCGGGATGTCGATCTCGACGTTGAAGTGGCCGGTGTTCGCGACGATCGCGCCGTCCTTGAGGTGGCGCATGTGCTCCTTGCGGATGACGTTGATGTTGCCGGTGGCGGTGATGAAGATGTCCCCGACCTTCGCCGCCTCCTCGACCGGCATGACGGCGAAGCCGTCCATGACCGCCTCGAGCGCCCGCATCGGGTCCACCTCGAGCACGATCACCTGGGCGCCCATGCCGCGCAGCCGGTTCGCCAGGCCGCGGCCGCACCAGCCGTAGCCGCCGACGACGGTCTTGCGGCCCGCGATGAGCACGTTGGTCGCCCGCATCAGGCCGTCGATCGTGGACTGGCCGGTGCCGTAGCGGTTGTCGAAGAGGTGCTTCGTGTCGGCGTCGTTGACCGCCACGATCGGGAACCCGAGGCCGCCCTCCGCCTCGAGCGCCTTCAGGCGGATGACGCCGGTGGTCGTCTCCTCGGTGCCCCCGATGACGCCTTCCATCATCTCCCGGCGCTCGCCGTGCAGGACGCCGATCACGTCCGCCCCGTCGTCCATCGTGATGTGCGGCGCGTGGTCGATCGCCGCGCCGATGTGGGAGTAGTAGGTCGCGTCGTCCTCGCCCTTGCGGGCGTACACCGCGACCTCGTCGTCGGCCACCAGCGACGCCGCCACGTCGTCCTGGGTGGAGAGGGGGTTCGAGGCCACGAGCACCACGTCCGCCCCGCCGGCCTTCAACGTGCGCACCAGGTTGGCCGTCTCGGTGGTGACGTGGAGGCAGGCCGACAGGCGCAGCCCGGCGAGGGGACGCTCGATCGCGAAGCGCTCGCGGATCCGCGTCAGCACCGGCATCTCGCGGTCGGCCCAGTCGATCCGCTGGCGCCCAAGGGGGGCGAGCGAGAGATCGGTGACGTCGTACTTGAGGGTTCGCGGCACCAGGGCGTCCTTCCTCGGGGCGTCGGGGCGGGCGGGAGTCTACAGAGCCCCTCCGCCCGGGACGCCCGGGGTCCGGAGGCAGGCGCCGCGCGCTGCTGGGGGACCTACGCCTCTCCGTCGACCCTTCCGTAGCCGCTCGACGCGAGGTCCCGCTTCAGCTGCTCGATGATCTCCACCGGACCCGGGTCCACCTCGTGGAGACACCCCAGGTAGAGCGACACGTAGTCGCCCAGCAGCACCAGGTCCAGGAGGCGCGCCAGCGCGGTGTCGCCGTCGCCGCTGATGCTGACGACGCCGCGCACACGCTCCTCGATCAGCCGCCTGGTGAGGTCGAAGCGCCGCTCCACCTGCCGGTGCTGGCGCGCGTCGCGGAGCATCAGCACGTGCGCCAGCTTGTGGAACCCGGCCAGGCCCTCGTAGCCCACGATCTCGTTGTGGTTCATCTCGGGCAGGGCGTGCCAGAAGGCCGGCACCTTCGAGTTCTCGTTGAACTGGCACTTCCAGCGGTAGGCGAGGGCGGACGTGGCCTCGGCGCCGTAGATCACCGGGACCGCGCCCGCCAGCTCGGTGGCCAGCTGCTTGGCCGGGTTCTCGGACTCCCCCACCCGGGGCCCGTAGGCGGCGACCGCCGCCTCGAGGGCGGCCCGGCCGTCGTCGAGCTCGCCGTCGATGGGCGGGAGCACGCCGAGCCGGCTGAGCGTCACCAGCATCGGCGTGAACAGGTCGAGCAGCGCCGCGCGGGGCTGCATGCCCGGTGGCACGCCGATGATCGGCATCCCCTGCCGCCCGCCCAGGTCGGCGAGCTTGCCGTTGCTCGTGATCCCGACGATCAGCGACTTGCGCTCCATGGCCTGCATCGAGCAGGTCAGCGTCTCCTCGGTGTTGCCGGAGTAGGAGCACAGCACCACCAGCGTGTCCGGCCCGACCCACCCCGGCAGGATGTAGTCGCGCACGGTCGCCACCGGGCGGCGCAGGCGGTCGCGGTAGACGCCCGCAATCAGGTCGCCGGCGATCGCCGACCCGCCCATCCCGCAGATGGCCACGTCGCGGATCGCGTCCGGCGGGAACGGGATCTCCAGCGCTTCCGCGGACGCGCGCCCACGGTCGAACGCCTGCACGGCCTCGCCGACGCCGGGGATCAGCCCCAGCGAATCGACGGCCAGCGTCTCCGGCCGATCGAGCGCTCCCATCCCAGCCTCCCGTGCGTCGCCCCAGGACCGGCGGCAGGCTACCAGCCGGCCGGAGGCCCGGACGGTCTACGGGCGCGAGCGCCGGCGACGGTGGGCCAGCAGGATGGCCGTCGCCGCCGCCGAGGCCACGGCCGTGATGCCGACCGCCCCCTCGAGGCTGTCGAGGAGAAGGACGAGCGGCACGAGAACGAGGATCTCCAGCGCCGCGACGACCGCGACGATCGCCGAGAGGGATGGCCCCTCGCGCTCGGCCACCTCAGTCGATCAGCGTCCCGGGGGGGATCGTCCCGCCGGTGGCGACCTTCAGCGGCCCCCGCAGACGGTTGCCGGCGCCGATCGAGGCGCGGTCGCCGATCACGACGCCGTCGCTGAGCAGCGATCCCTCGCCGATCGTCGCCCCCGCACCCACGATCGCGTCGGTCACGTGGGCCCCTCGGCCGATCCGGGCGCCGTCCCCGATCACGCTGCGCTCGACGTTCGCCCCCTCCTCGAGCACCGCGCCGGCGCCGAGGCTCGCCAGCGGCCCGACCGTCGCGCCGTCGGCGACCTGCGCGCCCGGCCCGAGGTAGCGCAGGCCTGTCGGCGACTCGGTTCGCACGCTGCCCGCGAGGACGTCCAGGTGGGCCTGGCGGTAGGAGGCCGGGGTGCCGATGTCGCGCCAGTAGCACTCGCTGGGGAAGCCGTAGAGCCCGCCGCGGCCGGCCTCCTCCGGGAACACCTCGCGCTCGATCGAGCACTTGCGACCCGCCGGCATGCGCTCGACCACCTGGCGCTCGAGCAGGTAGGTGCCGGCGTTGATGAGGAACGGCTCGCCGGGGCGCAGCTCCTCCGGGCTGGGTTTCTCGAGGAACGCCTCCACCGACCGGTCCGGATGGAGCCGGACCAGCCCGTACGCCCATGGCTCCTCCACCGGCGTGAGGGCGATCGTGCCGACCGAGCCCCGCTCCACGTGCTGTGCCGCCAGGGCGTCGAGGTCCAGGTCCGTGAGGATGTCGCCGTTGAAGACGAGCACCCGGTCCCCGGTGAGCAGCCCCTCGGCGTTCTTGACGGCGCCGGCGGTCCCGAGCGGCTCGGGGTCCACGACGTAGGACAGCCGCATGCCGAAGGCCGACCCGTCGCCGAAATGGAGCTCCAGCGCCTCGGGGCGGTAGCCGCAGGAGAAGATCACGTCGTGGATCCCGTGCCGGCTCAGGTGATCCAGCTGGTGCGTCACGAAGGGGCGGTCGACCAGGGACATCATCGGCTTCGGCCGGGTGTCGGTGAGCGGTCGCAGGCGGCGCCCCTCGCCGCCGACGAGCAGCACCGCCTGCGTGACGGCCGCGCTCACGAGCCGGCTCCCGGGACGGGCGTGCGCCCGATCCCCTCGTACAGGTAGCCCGCCGCCCGCATCGCCTCCGGCTCGAGCGCGTTGCGCCCGTCGACCACCAGCGGCGTTCGCATCCGGTGCCGCAGCGCCGGCCAGTCGAGGTCCACGATCTGGGGCCACTCGGTGACCAGCACGGCGGCGTCGGCGCCCTCCAGCGCCTCCTCGGCGCGCTCGCAGAGGGCGACGCCGCGCAGGCGCGTGCGCGCCGCATCGAGCGCCACGGGATCGTAGACGCGCACGCTGGCCCCCTCGGCCAGCAGCCGAGCCGCCAGGACCAGGCTCGCGGCCTCGCGCATGTCGTCGGTGTCCGGCTTGAACGCCAGGCCCAGCAGGGCCACCTCCCTGCCGTTCAGCGGCCCCAGGTGCTTCTTCAGCTTGCCCACCACCCTCCGCTTCTGCAGCTCGTTGACCTCGATGACGGCCGTGAGCAGCTGGAAATGGTATCCGGAGTTCCCGGCCAGCTGCTTCAGGGCGGCGACGTCCTTGGGGAAGCAGCTGCCGCCGAACCCGATCCCCGCGCGCAGGAACGAGGGACCGATCCGCCGGTCGAGGCCCATCCCCTCCGCCACCACCCCGACGTCGGCCCCGACCTCCTCGCACACGTTCGCGATCTCGTTGATGAAGCTGATCTTGGTCGCCAGGAAGGCGTTCGAGGCGTACTTGACCATCTCGGCGCTGGACACCGTCGTCCGCAGGACCGGCGCGGCGATCGCGCCGTACACCGCCGCGACGCGGTCGCCGTGGGCCGGGTCGAAGTCTCCGATGACGATCCGGTCCGGCTTGAGGAAGTCCGCGATGGCCGCCCCCTCGCGGAGGAATTCCGGGTTGGAGCAGTAACCGACGGCGCCCAGGCCGCGCGCGTCCATCGCCGCCCGCACGCGCTCCCCCGTGCCGACGGGCACGGTGCTCTTCATCACCACGAGGTGGCGCGACCCCGCGCCGGTGCGCCCGAGCTCGTCCACCAGCCCCATCACGCGCGAGAGGTCCGCGTCGCCGCTGTGGGTGGGGGGCGTGTCCACGGCGACGAAGACGATCTCGGAGCCGGCCACCAGCTCCTCCAGCGAGAGCGTGGCGCTCAGGCGCCTGCGGTTCGCGGCCATCAGCTCCGCCAGCCCGGGCTCGTAGATCGGGACCAGGCCGGCCTGGACGGCGGCCACCTTGGCCGGATCGATGTCGCGCAGGATGACCCGGTGCCCCAGCGAGGCCAGGCAGGCCGCCGTCACGAGCCCGACGTAGCCGGCGCCGGCGACGCCGATGCGCTGCCCCTCGCTCACCCCGCGGTCAGATGCCGGCCCCGGCGCCGGCGGGGGTCGCCCGCGCCCCCACCATGCGCAGGAAGTCGGCGAGCGCCCGCCGGTAGTCGCAGAGGCTCTCCACGTCCACGTGCTCGTGCGGGCCGTGGTGGCCGGCGCCGCGCGGGCCGAACTCGACCGCCGGCACGCCGACCCCCAGGAAGGCCACCGCGTCGGATGCGCCGTCCCGCCCCACGGAGGCCACCGAGGGCTCGTGGCGGCCCACCGCGTCGAGGAGCGTCCGCACCATCGGATGCTCGGCATCGACGTAGGCGGGAGGCCGCTCCAGCAGCACCTTGAGCTTCGTCCCGACGATCGAGCGCACCTGGCGCAGGACCTCCTGGGGGTCCTGGCCGGGGAGGTAGCGCACGTCGATGTCCATCCGGCAGAGGTCGGGAACCTTGTTGACGGCGTCCCCGCCGAGGATCCGGCCGAGGTTGATCGACGGGCTGGCGAAGAGCGGCGTCGACTCGAGCGCGAAGGGCAGGCGCTCGATCGCCCGGAAGCGCTCGAGCGCGCAGAGGATGGCGTTCTCGCCCAGCCAGGGCGTCGAGCCGTGGGCGGCGAGGCCGGCCACCTCGGCCCGCAGCATGAGCACGCCCTTGGACTGCACGCCGACCCGCATGTCGGTCGGCTCGCCGCAGATCACGAAGTCCGCGCGCATCCCCGAGGCGACCAGCGCCTCGGTGCTGT
>JAWVEW010000291.1:0-11145 GCA_033856495.1 Miltoncostaeaceae bacterium
GGGCTGCGGCGTTCGCCGCCTCCTCGAGCGTGGCCGCGATGACCACGCCGTCCGCGCGCTGCTGCCGCGCGCCGCCCACGAAGCATGCGGCGGCCGGCTTGCCGGTCGCCGCCAGCGCCTCGATCACGCGCTCGGCCACCTCCGGCGCTGGCGGCTTCGACACGCAGAGGATCACCTCCGTCTCGGCGTCCCGGGCCAGGCGGCCGATCGCGTCGAGCATCGTGATCGCGCCCACGTCGGCGTGCAGGTCGCGCCCGCCGGTGCCGTAGCAGGCGGTGATCCCGACGCCCGCCCGGTCCAGCAGGACGGTCACCTCCTGCGCGCCGGTGCCGGCCGCGGCCACGACCCCCACAGGGCCCCGGCGCACCACGTTGGCGAAACCGAGGCCGACCCCGTCGATGATCGCCGTGCCCGCACCCGGTCCCATCACCAGCCGCCCCAGGGCGTGGGCGCGCTCCTTCAGCGCGACCTCGTCCTCCAGGCTGACGCCGTCGCTGAAGAGCAGGACGTCCATCCCGGCCCCCAGGGCCTTGTGGGCCTCGAGGGCCGCGTACTCGCCGGGCACCGAGACGATCGCGAGGTCGGCGTCGACCGTGCGCAGGCTCCTGCGAGCCCGCGCGCCGACGGGGGTGGCGGCGCCGGCCCCGTCGTGGCGCGCGTCGAGCAGCCCGATCGCCGCCCGCAGCCCGGCCTCCGAACCGTCGCCGGACGCCGCCAGCACGAGGTCGTCGGGGCCGGCGCCCGCCATCGCGGCGTCCCACATCCCCAGCTCCCGCGCCTCGTCGAGGTTGGCCTGCGTGGCCATGAAGGCGACCGCGCGCTCGACCCCCTCCTGGTTCTCGGCGGCTCGGGCGGCGGCCATCAGCCGGGCGCTGTCGATCCACCGGCCGAGGCGCACCTCGACCGCGATCACGCCTCCACCACGCGCCCCTCGGGGCCGACCAGCAGCGGCTCGGCCTGGGCGCCCAGCGCCTCGTCGTCGCTCTCCGGCTCGCGCAGGATGGTGGCCCGCCCCCCCTCGATCATCACCGCGCCCGGGCGCAGGTGGATGAAGGGCGACGCCTGGGCCATCGCGTAGGCGCCCGTCTGGCCGATCCAGACCATGTCGCCGACCCGCAGCGGGCCGAGCGCCACCTGGCGCGCGATGGCGTCGTGCTGCAGGCAGAGGGGTCCGAAGAGGTCGGTCGGGCGCTCCTCGCCGGGGCGCGGGTCGGCGGCGTGGACGGGACTGCGTTTCCAGAGCACGCACGGCACCTGGGTGACGCCTGCATCGACGACCGCGGCGTGCCGGCCGCGCCGCGCGACCACCCGCACCAGCAGCCAGCCGGCGTCGCGCACGAGGGCGCGTCCCGGCTCCACGATGAGCGCGGGCGGGTCCGGGCCGAGCGCCGCCCGCACCGCCTCCAGGTGGCCTGTCAGGCGCGCGGCCGACGGCCACCCCCCGCCGAGGTCGAGCCAGTCGACGCCTCCGATCCGATCGGCGGCCTCCCGCAGCGCGGCGGCCGCGCGCGCGAAGCGCTCGACCGGCAGGGGGTACTCGACCGTCACGCCGTGCACCGGCGGCCCGCTGGGCGGCAGCGGCCCCAGCTGGTATGCGCCGAGGTGGGTGTGGAGGCCGCTCACGGGGAGGCCCGCGCTCGCCAGCAGGCGCGCCGCGGCCGGCACGGCGCGCGCGGCGAGCCCGAAGCGGTCCGCACCCTGGCGGTCGGGGGGCTGGACCCGCAGGCCGACCCGGGCGCCGGGCGCCGCCGCGTCGACCAGGCGCGCCAGCTCGCGCACCTCCTCGACGCCGTCGGCGATGACGGTGGCGCCCTCGGCCAGCGCGCGGCGCATCTCCCCCGAGCGCTTGAGCGGGCCGTTGAAGATGATCTGGCGGCCCGGGACGCCCGCCCGGCGGGCGGAGCGGTACTCGAACCCGGAGGCCACCTCAGCCCAGCAGCCGGCCCGGTGCAGGCGGGCGGTGATGCCGAGGAGCGGGTTCGCCTTCATCGAATAGGCGACGGTCACGTCCGGTCCCCAGGCCGCCGCGAACGCCTGCGCCTCGGCCGCGAGGCGGGCGCCGTCCATCACGTAGAGCGGGGTGCCGAAGCGGACGGCGAGGTCCTCGGCCCCGGCCGGCGGGCGCGGCGTCAGCGGGATGACGCTCTCGGCCCGCAGGCCGTTGTCCCCGCTCACAGCGGCGCCGGCTCGCGCAAGCGCCGCCAGAGGCGGCGGCCGACCCGGCCCACCTCCTCGAGGTGGGGATAGCCGGAGGCGATGACGAGGTCCACGCCGGCCTCGCGGTAGCGCTCGAGCCAGCCGGCCACCCGGCCGTAGGAGCCCACGAGCGCCGTGCCGGCGCCGCCCCGCACCGCCCTGATGCCGGCCCAGAGCCCGGGCGCCACCCAGCCGTCGCCGTCCGCCGGAACCGCGTTCATGCGGGCCTGGCCGACGCTGTCGAACGCGGCGTACTCGCCGGCGCGCGCGTCCGACACCTGCGCCGCCGACACCAGCCTGGCGGCCGCTTCGCGCGCCTCCGCCTCCGAGCGCCGCGCGATCAGGTGGATGCGCAGGCCGATCCGCAACGGCCGCGGCGCGAGCGCCCGCATCTCCTCGGCGCGTGCGGCGACGGCCTCCGGCGGCTCGCCCCACATGAGGTAGGTGTCGGCGACCCGCGCCGCGAGCGCCCGGGCGGCGGGGCTGGCGCCGCCGAGGTAGAACGGCCCCGCGAAGCGCTCGCGCACCGCATCCGCGAGCGTCGACAACCGGCGGTAGCGCGCCTCGTGGTCGAGCCGCGCCCCCCCGTAGCCGTCATCGGGACCGCCGCCCGCGACGAGGTTGATCGCGACCCGCCCCTCTCCGGCGATCCGCTCCAGCGTCTCGGCCTGGTGGGCGGCCAGGCCGGGCAGCACTCCGGCCGGGTTCAGGGCCACGATCAACCGGATTCGCGACGTGCGCGCGGCCAGGGCCGCCGCGGTGGTCCAGCTCTCCATGAACGGCGCGTCGGGAGCGAACGAGTCGTTGAGCACCCCCGTGGGCACCAGGATCTCGGCCGCGCCGGCGCGCTCGGCGGCACGGGCGACCCGCAGCAGGTAGTCGAAGCTCGGCTGCCGCTCGGGCGCGCGTGTGCCGAGGAGCCGACCGTCACCCTCGGATGGGCAATACCAGCCAAGCTCGAGCACGGATGGTGATGGTACTGACCGCGCCGGCCAGGGGCCGCGCACTCGGCACGGCGGCCGGAAGCTGCTACTGTCGCTCCTGGTTCACCATATAGGTGCAATGCGCCTCTAAGAACGGGAGGGTGTCTCGATGGTCACCGACTACGTCACCACCACCACCGCCGCCACCTCGGCGCTGTACGACGCGGCGCAGGAGACCTATCTGGCGCTGCTCGGCGCCGTCCTCGACAACCAGGAGCGCACGGTTCGACTGACGCGCGTCTGGATCGACGAGTCGCGCCGCTCCGCACAGAACGCGCGGACGCTGCTCGACGCGGTCGGCGGCAGCTGGCGCACGGCGGGGGAGGCCGTGCAGGAGCTGACGAAGGCGCCGGTCTCGGCCTCCGGTTGGGAGCTGCCGTTCGCGTCCTTCGGCTGGTCCCCTCGCGGCTCGGAGTCGAACGGCGTCCCGCAGCCGCCGCGCGTCGTCCCGCAGCCCCCCAAGCCGCCGCGCAGCCGGCCCGCGCCGCCCGCCGCCTCCTAGCGAGCGTCGTTCAGCCCAGCCCTCTCCCCGGGGAGGGCTGGAGGCTCTCCATGTGGCGATCGGACCGTGGATCGGCCACCCCGCGAGCCGCCCCCGTAGCATTGGGGGCCGTCGCGACCGGCGGCCGCCGCCCGGCCTGCCCCGCGACCGGCGTCGAAGCGGAACGGGAGGGTCGATGCAGCATCTGAGCGGCGGTTCGGCGGGTCCAGGCAGCGCAGGCGGCGGAGCATTCCGGCCGGGCGCGCGCCGGCGCGGCGCGCTCGTGCTGGGCACGCTCGGCGCCGTCGCCGTCGCGGTCGCCCCCGGGGCGGCCGCCCCCTCGATCGCCCAGCGGGTTCTGCGCCCGGCCGACGTACCCGGCTCGAGGCTCTTCACCCCGCCGCCGCGGCCGCTGACCCTCGCGGTCTACGTGCGGGCGACCGAGTCGGCGCTGACGTCAGGCGCCCAGGCACGGGCGAAGGCGACGCTCAGCGCCGCCGGCTTCCGCGTGGGCAGCCACGTGGTGCTCTCCGGCCCCGGCAACCGGGCCACCGCCGCCAGCGCGATCCAGCTCGGCTCGGCCGCCAAGAGCGCGGACGTGGTCGCCTACCAGCTTCGATGGGTCGGGTCCCTGAGCCCGGACACCTCGGAGCAGGTGACGCCGCTGGCCTCCCTCCCGCAGGGGAAGCTCGTCAGGCTCGTCTCCAGGAGGACCGCGCAGCGAGGGTGGGCGGTCGTCTTCGCGCGCGGCGCCGGCGTCTACACGGCGGCGGTCGTCGAGGGGAAGGGCAACGTGAGCAGGGACGAGGCGATCGCCCTCGCCCGCAAGATGTTCGCCCGCGCCGGCGGGTAGGCGGGCCCGCCCGGCACCATGCTCAATCCGCGCGGCGCGGCCTGAAGCGCCGCAGGCGAAGCGAGTTCGCGACCACGCTCACGGAGGAGAGCGCCATCGCGGCGCCGGCCACGATCGGGCTGAGCAGGCCGGCCGCGGCCAGTGGGATCGCCGCGACGTTGTAGCCGAAGGCCCAGCCCAGATTCTGGACGATCGTGCGCAATGTGCGCCGCGAGAGCCGGATCGCCGTCACCACGCCCTCCAGGTCCCCCGAGGCGAGCGTCACGTCCGAGGCCTCGATGGCGACGTCGGTGCCGCTTCCGATCGCGATCCCGAGATCCGCCTGCACCAGCGCCGGCGCGTCGTTGACGCCGTCGCCGACCATCGCGACGACGCGGCCCTGCTCCTGGAGCCGGCGCACCTCCGCGACCTTGCCCTCGGGCAGCGCCTCGGCCAGAACGCGCTCGATCCCCGCCTCGCGGCCGATGGCCGCCGCCGTGCTCGCGGCGTCGCCGGTGATCATGACGACCTCGAGACCGAGGCGGCGAAGCTCCGCAACGACGGCCGCGGCGTTCGGACGCAGCCGATCGGCCACCGCCAGGGCGCCCCGGGCACGTCCGTCCCACCCCGCCAGGATCGCGGTGCGGCCCGACGCCTCGATCGCACCGGCGGCGGCCTCGACCTCCGCGGGCACCGTCAGCCCCTCGTCCGTCATCAGGCTCCGCCGGCCGACCGCCACCCGGCGGCTGGCCACGACCGCGCGCACGCCCCGTCCGGGGCTGGAGACGAAGCCGCTCGCAGGCTCCATGGCGAGGCCCCGCGCCCGCGCGCCGGCCACCAGCGCCCTGCCGATCGGGTGCTCGGAGTCGGCCTCGGCGGCGGCGGCCAGGGCGAGCAGGCGGTCCGGGTCCTCGCCGGCGGCGGGAACGACCTCCGCGAGCCGCATCCGCCCCTCCGTCAGCGTGCCGGTCTTGTCGAGCACGACGGTGTCGACCCGGCGGGAGCGCTCCAGCGCCTCGCCGCCCGTGATCAGCACCCCCATCGCGGCGCCCCTCCCGGTGCCCACCATGATGGCGGTCGGCGTCGCGAGCCCGAGGGCGCAGGGGCAGGCGATGATGAGGACGGCAACCGCCGCCGTGACGCCCTTCGCGGGCTCGCCGGCGAGCAGCCACCAGCCCGCCAGGGTGAGCGCGGCGGCGACCAGCACCGCGGGCACGAAGCGGCCGGCGACGCGGTCGGCGAGCCGCTGGACGGGAGCGCGGCTCTCCTGCGCGCGCGCCACGAGCCGCACGATCCGGCCGAGCGCCGCCTCGGCGCCGACCGCGGTCGCCCGCACGGTCACGGCCCCGTCCGCGACGATCGTCCCGCCGGCGACCGGGTCGCCCTCGCCCTTCTCGACCGGCGCCGACTCGCCGGTCAGGAGCGACTCGTCCACCGCCGAGGCGCCCGCCACCACCAGCCCGTCGACGGGGATCCGCTCGCCGGGGCGGACCCGCACCAGCTCGCCGACGCGGACCAGCTCCGCGGGGACCATCCGCTCCTGCCCGTCGACCAGGACGCGGGCCTCGCGCGCACCGAGCCGCAGCAGCCCGCGGATGGCGTCGGACGCGCGCCGGCGCGCCCGGGCCTCCAGCGTGCGGCCGATCGCCAGGAACACCACGATCAGCGCCGCCGTGTCGAAGTAGAGGTCCCCCCCGGTCAGGAGCTCCTCCACCGAGTAGGCGAACGCGGCCAGGGTCCCGACCGCGATCAGCGTGTCCATGGTGGCCGCGCGGGCGCGAGCGTGCGCGACTGCCGCCCGCAGGAACGGCCAGCCGACCACCAGCTGCACCGGCGCGGCGAGCGCCAGCGCCGTCCAGCGCGCCCAGTCCTCGTTCGGGGCGAGCATCGTGAGCACGAGCACGGCGGCTGCGAGCGGCGCGCCCACCGCCGCCCGCCAGAGCCACGCCCGCAGCTCCCGGTCCTGGGGGTCCGCCTGCGCCGAATCGGGCGGGGCCGCCGGCGCGACCCGGTAGCCGATCCGCTCCGCCGCCCGCTCGATGTCCGCGACGGCGACCGCGGCGGGATCGAGGCGCAGGGTGGCGCGGCTGCTGGCGAAGTTGACGTGCGCGTCGGAGACCCCCGGCTGGCGCGCCAGCACGCGCTCGAGCCGCGCCGCGCACGAGGCGCAGCTCATGCCCTCGACGTCGAGGGCCAGCTCGGCGACCGGCGCGGAGGCCAGCGTCCCGGCCGCTGCCTCGCCGTCGGCCGCGCTCACCCTCCCGGCTCCCCGGCCTCCTCGCCGCGCAGGCGGGCGCCCGGGCCGGTCAGGGCGCCGCTGAACTTCACCGCGTCCACCAGCTCGTCGATCGCGGCCTTCCCCCGCCCGCCGCTGACGGCCTCGGAGAAACAGGTCTCCAGATGGTTGCGCAGGATCACCCGGTTCACCCGCTCGAGCGAGGCCTGGATGGCCGAGACCTGCTTCATCAGGTCGACGCAGTAGGCATCGTCCTCCACCATCCTGATGACCCCCTCGAGATGCCCGCGCACGGTCTTGAGGCGGTTGAGCGCGTCGCGCCTGGCGGTCGGCTGCATGGCCTGAATCCTACCCCACCCGGGGTGGGGTTGGCCGACCGGGCGACGCCGGCCCGCCGCGGGTAGTGTGCGCCCGCGATGGCGGACGACGGCGAGCGGGAGGCGGCAGCGACCGAGGGGCCCGCGCCGCTCGACCTGACGCTGCCCGGCGGGCGTCTGCGCGCCCACCGCAGCGGCGATCCGGCAGCGCCGACGGTCATCGCCATCCCCGGCCTCTCGTCCAACTCCCGGGCCTTCGACGCCCTCGGGCGGCGGCTGGCGGGGGGCGGCCGCTGCATGGTGGCGCTCGACCTGCGCGGCAGGGGCCGCAGCGAGGACACGGGCGCCGGCACCTACGGCTGGCCGAGCCACGCGCGGGACGTGCTCGCGGCCGCTGCCGCGCTGGGGGCCGGGCGGGTCGACCTGGTCGGCCACTCGATGGGCGCGTTCGTCGCGCTGCAGGCCGCCGCGGCCGCGCCGGCGCGGATCCGGCGGATCGTGCTGGTCGACGCCGCGGGGCCTCCCGAGGAGGAGAGCCTGGACACGATCCGCCGGGCGGTGGATCGGCTCGGCACCGTCATGCCCTCCGCCGACGATTACGTGGATCGGGTGCGCGCCCTCGACGTCGTGGTGCCCTGGGACGAGAGCTGGGAGCGCTCGTTCCGCTACGAGCTGGAGCCGGTCGCCGACGGCGTGCGGGCCCGCACGAGCAAGTCGGCCGTGATGGAGGACTACGACTGGGGCGCCGAGCACGATGCCCGGAGCCTCTGGCCCCAGCTGCACTGCCCGGTGCTGGTGGTCCGCGCCGGGCTGCCGATCGTGCCGGACGGCGGCTTCATCCTGCGGGCGTCGGACCGCGACGCCCTCCTGGCGAGCGTTCCGGGCGCGGAGGCGGTCGAGGTGGAGGCCAACCACTACGGCGTGCTGACCCATCGGACGACGGAGGACGCGATCAGCGCGTTTCTCGGAGGGCCCGAGCCGGTCCTCTGAGGAGATCAGCGCTCGAGCAGGTCGACGATGAGGATCGGCCCCGTCACTGCGTGTCGTCCACGACCATGACCTCGAACGGGAGGTTGGAGTCCAACAGCACCTGAAAGCCGGACTCGGCCCGACGCCTCCAGACAGCCGCCTTCCACCCGGAAGAGTTCGCCCTCGGCGCGCGCGTCGTCGAGCGGCTCCCGGATGAAGGCGGCAAAGGCTTCCCACGGCCGTCGCGGTGCCGGCGCCTGAGGATCGGCTCCGATCGCGGCGAGTCGCGCCTGGAGCCGTCCCAGCAGCTGCTCGACCTGTATCAGTCCCCGAGCAGGTCGAGCACCCGCTCTGGCGGGCGGCCGACCACCGCCCTGTCCCCCAGGATCGCGATCGGCCGCTCGATGAGGATGGGATGGGCCGCCATGGCGTCGAGGATCGCGTCGCGCCCCGCCCCCGAGAGCCCCAGCTCGGCGGCCAGCGGCTCGCCGGCGCGCAGGATCGCGCGCGGGTCGTCCGTCCCCATGAGGGCGAGCACTCGCTCCAGCTCCCCGCGGGACGGCGCCTCCTCCAGGTAGCGCACGTAGCGGGCCGCGACCCCCCGCTCCTCCAGCAGGTGGCGTGCGCCGCGGCATTTCGAGCAGCCCGGGTTGAACCAGACCGTGAGGTCGCCTGCCGGATCGTGCATCCCGGGGGACGCTACCGGAACCGCGCCGGCCCCCTCGAACGGCGGGGGCCCGGCCCGGCGCTGCGCGAACCCGCAGCGCCGCGGGCACGCCAGGTGCGGCGGTTACCCCCCCAGGCGAGCGGGCGCGGACCCGCACCCTGGCCGAAGGACGGGGGACGGATGGCCAGGAAACCGGCCGGCGGCCGCCCAACCGGCTAGTGACAGCCGGTGGGCTGCTCGCGCATCCTCACGGCGATGTCCGCCATCACCGATCGTGCGGGTCCTTCCCGGAATGCCGGAGAGCCTGCGCACCACGAGGCGTGGAAGACGAGGATCCGGCTGCTGGTCGTCGACGACTTCCCGATGATGCGGGTCGGCCTCGCCTGCGCCTTCAGGGACGATCCGGAGATCGAGATCGTCGCCGACAGCGGCAGCGCCCTGGAGGCCGCGGAGCTCACCCGCGACCTGCGCCCGGACGTGGCCCTGCTGGACCTCGACCTGGCCGGCCTCGGCGGCATGGTCGGCATCGAGCGCATGCGCGGGGCGTCGCCCGACACCAAGATGCTCGCGGTGACCGCGAGCGAGCGGGCCGACAGCCTGCTCGACGCGCTGGCCGCGGGCGCCGCCGGCTACCTCACCAAGCGCGCGAGCCGCGAGGAGCTGCGCCAGGCCGTGATCACCGTCCACAACGGCGGATCCGTCATCACGCAGAGCCTCGCCGGGAACCTCCTGCGCGACTACGCCCGCCGGGCGCGCGGCGAGCAGCCGGCGCTGCGGCCGCTGATCGGCTCGCGCGAGCAGGAGGTCCTGCGCCTGATCGCCCAGGGCTGCACCGACAAGGAGATCGGCCTGCGCCTGGCGATCTCGACCCGGACGGTCCAGAACCACCTCACGCGCATCCGCGAGAAGACCGGGCTGCGCCGGCGCTCCGAGCTCGCCCGCTGGGCCGTGGAGCACGCCGTCACCTGACCGTCACTGGCGGAAGGGGTGGGCGCGCGGAGCGCGAACATTCCTGCCATGACACGGGCACTCAGCGTTTCCGAGGTGGCGGATCTCACCGGGCTCAGCGAGAAGGAGCTGGAGGAGCGGGTCGTGCGGCGATCGCTTCGCGTGCTGCGAGCCGACGGCGAGTGGATGATCTCGCTCGACTCGCTGGCGCGCGCGGGGCTGGCCGCGAGCGGCGGCGAGGACGGAGACCCCGGGCTCACCGGGACCGACGGTGTGCTGCCCAGGCTCGAGCGCCTGGCGATCGCCCTCGGCGAGCAGCGCCGGCAGACCGCAGAGGCCCGCGCCCGCGAGGCCCTCGAGCGGCGTGCACGCGCCGCGGCGGAGACCGAGTTGAGCGAGGAGCGCGAGCACCGCCGCCAGATGGAGGTCGAGCGCGAGGCGGCGCTCGGGCTCGCCCGCGCAGCCGAGGCCGCGCGTCGGATCGCCGAGGCCGCGCGCGACGAGGCGCTCGCCCGGCGGACCCGCGCGAATCCTCAGCGCCAGACGACGCGCGCGGCCGCTGCGGACGAGGAGCCGTCCGCCGCGCCGGGGCTGCTCCGCTGGCGCCCCTCCCTGCCCCGGCCCACCCTCAAGCGCCCGTCCCTGCCGCGGCCCTCGCTCGGGCGTCCGGGTCTGATCGCCGAGGTCGGCGCACGCGCGACCCGCTCGCTGCGCGCCCTGACCCGTCCCGGCGTGCGCGAGGTGCCCCTGCTGGGGCCAATCCGCGTCGTCCCTGCGCTCGCCGCCGCCGGCGCCGCGTGCCTGATCCTGTTCGGGCTGTCCGCGGTCGGCATGCCGGCCGGCGGGCTCGTCGTGCTGGGCGGTGCGCTGGCGGCGCTGGTCTACCTGGTCGGAACGGGGCCCCGAGGCAACAACCGGTAGGACGCGCTCAGGGCGTCCAGCTGGGACCGGTGGCGCCGGGGATCGATCCGGGATGCCTCTGAGTCGTCCTGGCCCCCTCGCTCCCGGCAGGCAGACGACGGCCTCGCACGTACGGTCACGCCAGGGCCGCCGCCGCCTCGGCCTCCAGCATCAGATCCCGCTCGGCATCGCCGAGGCGCCGCACGGAGCTGCCGGAGATGGGGTCGCGGGTCACCAGCAGCACGTCGTCGATCCGCTCGGCGACCGCCGGCACGTGGCTGATGACGCCGACCAGGCGGCCCCCCTCGGCCCGTCGTTCCAGCTCCTCCAGGGCCTGGTCGAGGGCCGCGGCGTCCAGGGCGCCGAAGCCCTCGTCGAGGAAGAGCGCGTCCAGCCGGCCCCCGCTGCGGGCGGCCAGCTCCACCAGGCCCAGGGCGAGCGCCAGGCTCGCCATGAAGGACTCGCCGCCGGAGAGCGTCTTCACGGAGCGCTCGCGCCCGGCCGGGCGGTCGACGATGGCGAAGCTGGGGCCGAAGCCGTAGCGGCCGCCGGTCATCTCGCCCAGGATCGCGCTCGCCGTCTCGAGGAGCGCCCGCTGGCGGACGCCGACGACGTG
>JAWVEW010000292.1:0-5956 GCA_033856495.1 Miltoncostaeaceae bacterium
GGAAGCCGGCCTCGAGCGCCAGCTCGGCGAGGCGCAGCGCGGTCAGCGGCGTCTGCTCGGCGGGCTTCAGGATGACCGTGCAGCCGGCGGCGAGGGCCGGCGAGACCTTCCACGAGGCCATCAGCAGCGGGAAGTTCCAGGGGATGATCTGGCCGCAGACGCCCACCGGCTCCCGGCGCGTGTAGCAGAGCATGTTCGGGATCGAGACCGGGATCGTGTCGCCCTCGATCTTGGTGGGCCAGCCGGCGAAGTAGCGCAGGTGGGCCGAGGTGCCGGCCACGTCGCCGCGCGCCGACCGCACCGGCTTGCCGTTGTCGAGCGCCTCCAGCTCGGCGAGCTCCTGGGCGTTCTCCTCGACGAGGTCCCCCAGCCGGTTCATCAGCTTGGAGCGCTCCGCCGGCGAGATGCGCGACCAGGGCCCCTCCAGGGCGCGCCGCGCCGCCGCCACGGCCCGGTCCACGTCCTCGGCGCCGGCCCTGGCCACCTCGGTGATGACCTCGGCGGTGGAGGGGTCGGTCGTCGGGAAGGTGGCCCCGTCCGCCGCGTCCACCCACCGGCCGCCGATCAGCAGCCGGTGCGGGCCGCGGCTCGCGAAGGCGCGGGCAGCCTCGGACAGCAGCGCGGCGCTCGTGGTCATCGCAAACCTCCAGTTCCTCCGACCGGGATCTGCCGGAACTCTAGGCCGACGGGGCCTGCTCGATGCGGATGGAATTCACCCGCTGCTCCTCGAGGGGCCGGTCGCCGCGGCCGGTGCGCGTGGTGCCGATGGCGCCGACCACGTCCTCGCCCCCGACGACCCGGCCGAACGCCGTGTGGTGGCCGTCGAGCCACGGCGTCGCCGCAGCCGTGACGATGAAGAACTGGCTGCCGTTGGTGCCGGGGCCGGCGTTCGCCATCGCGAGCGTTCCCCGCACCAGCTTGTGGCCGTTGATCTCGTCCCCGAACGTGTAGCCGGGGCCGCCGCGGCCGGAGCCCTGCGGATCGCCGCCCTGGATCATGAAGTCCTTGATCACGCGGTGGAAGATCGTGCCGTCGTAGAACCCCTGCTCCGCGAGCCCCACGAAGTTGCCGACGGTCTGCGGGGCGTCGGCGGCCCAGAGCTCCACTCGGATGTCGCCCGCCGAGGTCGAGATGACCGCGGTGTAGGCGGTGTTCGGGTCGGCGGGGGGCGGCAGGGTCGGCATCGGAAGTCCTCCAAATCGGCGCGGCGTGGGACGGGGCGATTCTGGCAGCGCGCCCGCGCCCGCGCCGCGTTCCCCGGCAGCCTCCACCGGCGGTATCGTTCGACGTCCCGACCCCGGAGGGCGCCATGCCTCCTCCCGAGAGCCGGCCTCGTCGGCTCCTCGTGATCGCCAACGAGACCTGCGCGAGCAGGAGAGTGGTCGAGGAGGTGCGCTACCGGGCGGGCCCGGGCGACGCGGAGGTTCTGGTGGTGGCCCCGGCGCTGGCGAGTTCGCGGCTCAGCCACTGGCTGGACTCGGACTCCGAGCGCCGGCGCGAGGACGCCGAGCGGCGGCTCGAGACCTCCGTCTCCGCGCTCGCGGACGCCGGGCTGGCGGCGCGGGGGGAGGTGGGCGACGGCGACCCCCTCCAGGCGCTCGACGACGCGCTGCGGACGATGGAGCCGGACGAGGTCATCATCTCGACCCACACCCCCGAGCGGTCCACCTGGCTCGAGCGGAAGATCGTCCAGCAGGCGCGCGCCCGCTACGCGCTCCCGATCACCCACGTCGTGGTGGACATCGAACGCGAGGGCGGGGCTCAGGACGTGACGCCGCGGGGCGCCGCGCAGCCGTCCGCCGGGGCGGAGCAGGAGTCCGAGACGCTGCGCCTCTACCACGCCGCGCCGTACGAGCAGGCGCTCGCGATCAGGGCGAGCGGCTTCAGCGACTCCCACCCCGCCGGGCAGGAGCACTCCGGGGTGTGGCTCACGGACCAGCTCCCACCGCTCGCCGGCGAGCCCGGCGCGCCGATCGTCTTCGCCGTCGACGTGCCGCGCCAGGTCGCCTCGGGGTACGAGGCGGGCGAGCGGGACGGAGCCCGGCTCTACCTCCTGCCCGCCGATGCGCTGAACCGGCTGGGGCCGGCCGTCGAGGCGGCCGACGACTGGGTGGAGTAGCCGGCTCGGCGTCCGACGGGGCTCTGGCACCTGGCCGCCGGAAGTGCTGGCGGCGGCCCGCACTCGCGAGCGCGAGACCACCTACCGGGTGATCCGCGAGCGGTAGGACTGCCAGGGCTTTCGCTGCGAGCGCAGGACCAGCGTGGCGAGCCCGAGACCGATCAGGACCGCCGTCGCTCCGCCGGCCGCGTCCAGCCAGTAGTGGTTGGCCGTCGCCATCACCACCACCAGCATCACCGCCGGCCACAGCCAGGCCGCGAAGCGCCACGGCGAGGGTCGCGCGAGCCACGTGATCGCCAGCGCGAACAGCACCGGCTGGCCCACGTGCATCGAGGGCATCGCGGCGTACACGTTGCGGAAGGGCTCGAACCAGGAGAGCGACCCGCCGAGGTTCAGCGTCCTGGAGGTCGGGTCGGCGAGGCCGAGGCCGGCCAGCCGGGGCGGCGCGAGCGGGTAGAGCCAGAACCCGAGCACCGCCACCCCGTGGACGATCCAGAACCAGGTGCGCACGAAGGGGTAGCGGTCGCGGTGGCGCAGCCAGACCCACAGGAGGAACCCGACGAAGCCGGCCGTGTAGGCGAGGGTGTAGATCCAGGAGCTGACGAAGCGCCCGCCCGGCAGGCCCGTCACGGCGCGTTGGACGTCGGCCTCGACGAACAGGCCGAGTGCCCGCTCGGCGTCGACCACCTGCCGGGCGTGCTGCAGGGGCACCGTCGCGGACGACGGCTCGAGCCGGTCGCGCACGATCTCGTAGAGCGCCAGCAGCGCGATGAAGAGGGCGGCCTCGCGCGCCAGCGCGGATCGCAGAACGCGGCGCGGAGTGGAGCGGGCGGCGCGGGCCAGTGAGCCCGTTGTCACGGCGGCGGACGCTAGCACGGGGAGGGCCGATGTCGCGGGCGAGCGCGCGCGAAGCCCTTTGCTATTCTCCCGCCGACTTCGACCGCCTGAGGAGGCGAGCCGCACATGTCGGCGATCGCGCTTCCGATTTACATCATCGTCTTCGGCGCGCTCTTCTACTTCCTCCTCTACCTCCCACAGAGGAAGCGGCGGAGGGAGGCCCAGGACATCCTGTCCAAGCTGTCGCCCGGCGACGAGGTGGTCACCGGCGCCGGCATCTACGGCACCGTGACCGAGATCGAGGACGGGGGAACCGTCCTGCTCGAGGTCGCCGAGAACACGGACATCAGGGTCGCCAAGGGCGCGATCGTCAAGATCCTGCGCGACGAGCCCGGCATCGCCAGCTCTTCCAGCACGCCTGCCTCGGAGTAGCCCGTGAGCGCGCGCGGCCGCTCGCTGCTGTTCCTCATCGTGGTGCTCGGGCTGGTGGCGGCGTCCGCCGTCGCCATCGCCCTGAGGCCGACGGTGCTGGGCCTCGACCTCCAGGGCGGCGTCGAGGTCGTGCTGCAGGGCAAGCCGACGCCCGAGAGCCCGGTCACCCCGGAGGCGATCAGCCGCTCGCAGGACATCATCAGGAGCCGCGTCGACCGCTTCGGCGTCGCCGAGCCCGAGATCCAGACGCAGAACCAGACGCAGATCGCGATCTCGCTGCCGGGCGCCAAGGACCCGGACAAGGTCGTCACCGACCTGATCAAGCCGGCCCAGCTCACGCTCTACGACTACGGCGCCACCCTGGTCCCCCTGGTGGGCGCCGACGGGTCCCAGTCGGCGTCGAGCCCCGACCTCTACCAGGTCGCGAAGTTCGCCGGCGGCGTGACGCCCAGGAACCCCGCGACGGGCGCCGCGAGCTTCTATCTCTTCCGCACCACGCCGCAGCACCCCCTGGTCACCGGCCCCGAGACGACCCGCGTCGCCCTGCTGCAGTCCTACAGCAACCGGGTTCTGCCGGGCATGGAGGTCGTGAAGATCCCCAAGGGTCTGGTGATCGTCAGGGACAAGCAGTTCCTGAACCCCAGCAAGCCCGACAGCCCGTTCCAGTACCAGTACTCGGTGCTGCAGGACACCCCGTCGTTGCGGGGCCGCGACATCGCCGGCGCCCAGCAGACGTTCAACCAGGGCGCGCTGAACAGCAACGAGCCCATCGTCGCGCTCGAGTTCACCGGCGAGGGGCGGAAGAAGTTCGCCGCGGTCACCAAGACGCTCGCCCAGCGCGGGCGGGCCTCGACGACCGACCCTCAGAACCCGGCCTACCAGTCGTTCGCGATCGTGCTCGACCGCGACATCGTCACCAACCCGATCATCAACTTCAACGAGAACCCGAACGGCATCAACAGCGACCGCGCCCAGATCGAGGGCAACTTCACGCTCGGCTCGGCGCGCACGCTCGCCGACCAGATCAACAGCGGCGCCCTGCCGATCACCTTCGACGTGATCAGCCAGCGGCAGGTCTCCGCGACGCTCGGCAAGCAGTCGCTGCGCCAGGGCCTCATCGCCGGGGCCATCGGGCTGCTGCTGGTGATGATCTTCCTGGTCGCCTACTACCGCCTGCTCGGGCTGGTGGCCGACCTGGCCCTGCTGATCTACGGAATCCTGTTCTACGCGGTCATCGTGCTGGTGCCGATCACCCTCACGCTGCCGGGCATCGCGGGAATGATCCTCACGATCGGCGTTGCCGCGGACGCCAACGTGGTCATCTTCGAGCGCATCCGGGAGGAGGCGCGGGCGGGCCGGAGCGCGCGGGCGGCGATCCTCGGCGGCTACTCCAAGGGCATCAGCGCGATCATCGACGCCAACGTCGTCACGCTGGCGACGGCCGCGATCCTGTTCCTGTTCGCCACCTCGGGCGTCAAGGGCTTCGCCTTCACGCTCTTCGTCGGCGTGATCCTCTCGCTCTTCACTGCGGTCCTCGCCACCCGGGCGGTGTTCGGCCTCCTCGCCGACACCAAGCTGTTCCGGAACGAGCGGCTCATGGGCACGAAGATGCGGGAGATCCACTGGAAGCTCGACTTCGTCGGCAAGTGGAAGCTCTGGATGGCGATCTCCTTCGTCCCGATGGTGATCGGCGCCTTCGTGATCGGCATCAACGGCCTCAACCTGGGCCTGGACTTCACGAGCGGCACGCGCATCCACACGAGCTTCCTGAAGGGCCAGCCGACCGAGGCGGCCGTCCGCACGGTCGTCAGCGACCTCGGCTACGACGCCAAGATCCAGGCCACCACGGAACAGGATGGGAAGCGCGGCTTCCAGATCCAGACCAAGACGCTCAAGCCGGCGCAGGTCAACGAGCTGAAGCGCGCGCTGGACACCAGGCTCGGCGGGATCGACGAGAAGACCTACGGCATCGACCTGGTGGGGCCCTCGTTCGGCCGCCAGGTCATCAGGAACGCGATCTACGCGGTCCTGATCTCGTTCGCGGTGATCATCCTCTACCTGACCGTCCGCTTCGAGTACAAGCTCGCGCTGCCGGCGCTGCTGTCGGTGGTCCACGACGTCTGGCTGGCCCTGTCCATCTACGCCATCACGGGCAGGGAGGTGACGAGCGCCACCGTGGCGGCCCTGTTGACGATCCTGGGCTACTCGCTCTACGACGTCGTGATCGTGTTCGACCGCATCCGGGAGAACACGCGGATCATGCTGCGAACGCCCTATCGCCAGATCGTCAACGTGTCCGTCCACGAGACCCTGACGCGGTCGATCATCACCTCGCTGACCACGGTCATCCCCGTCGCCGTGCTCTTCATCTTCGGCGGGGACACGCTCAAGGACTTCGCCTTCGCGCTGCTCGTCGGCATCCTCTCCGGCGGCCTGTCGTCCATCGCCATCGCGGCGCCGATCGCGGCCCTGTGGAAGGAGCGCGAGCCGGCCGAGCGCAAGCGCGAGGCCAAGATCCGCAAGCGGGAGGCCCGGCGATTCGTCGACAGCGACGCCGACGTCGTGGAC
>JAWVEW010000293.1:0-4458 GCA_033856495.1 Miltoncostaeaceae bacterium
CAAGAAGCGCTCGGACATCGACAGCGTCACCTACGCGGAGGCGGTCCACGTGGCGCTCCGCTTCGGCTGGATCGACGGGCAGAAGGCGGCGCTCGACGAGCACCACTGGCTGCAGCGGTTCACGCCCCGCAGGGCGAGGAGCAAGTGGTCGCGGATCAACCGCGACACCGCCGCCGAGCTCATCGAGCGGGGCGAGATGAGGCCGGCGGGCCTCCGCGAGGTCGAGCGGGCTGAGGCCGACGGCCGGTGGGACGCCGCCTATGAGGGCCAGCGAACCGCCACCGTGCCGGACGACCTGCGACGCGCGCTGGAGGAGAACGAGGCGGCGCGGGCCTTCTTCGAGACCCTCGACGCCGCCAACCGCTACGCGATCCTCTACCGGGTCCAGGAGGCGAAGAAGCCCGAGACGCGGGCGCGGCGGATCCAGACCTTCGTCGCGATGCTGAGCGAGGGCCGCAAGCTCCACCCCTGAGCGAGGGGCTCGTGCCGGCGACGGCTTCGACGGCTCGGCACCCTTGTCGGGCCAGCGGCTTCGAGCCGCGCGCGCCTATTGTGGCTTCCGGGAGGAAGTCTACGATGCGAAGCGCTGGAGATGTGTCGAGTGGAACGATCGCTCACACTCACATGCCGGCGTGTAACGACAAGCTGCCCCGGACCCCGGCGGCCTCCACATGAGAGGCGCGCGTGGGCATGTCATGGCGGGTGGCAGCTCCTCTCGGGCTGATCGCAGCACCGAGCTAGGACAGCCTTCGACGACCGCCGGCCGCGCGCGCCGCAGTTCTCGCGGCGAGCGGCGCGGCGAAAGGTTGGTGTCATGACCGACGGATGGCCCCGGGGGGCGTTGCGCCCAAGCGATTTCCGACGCGGTTGCACAGTGCGTTGCCGCCAGCGAGCGGCAGACGGAGATCGTGATGAAACATCCGAGGTCCCCTTGGGCAGCGCTCGCCGCCATGGCCGCGCTCGCCCTGCTCGCCGTGGCCGCGTCGCCCGCGCTGGCCGCCACGGGAACGCCGAAGTTCGATCGCTGCCTCGCCCAGAACGGCCTCAGCGCGCCGCCGGCTGATCAGGCCCGCCAGGCGGTCCAGGTCTGCAAGACGGTCCGGGTGACCAAGATCACCACCTACGCCTGGACGCTCACGAAGACGCCGAGCCCGGCCGCGATCACGCTCGCCCCCGGCCAGAGCGCGATGGTGACCTACACCCTCGCCGCGACCGCCACGCCGACCGTCCGCTGGGTGGTCGACGGCGACGTCGTGGTGCGCAACGTGGGCGCGGGTGACGCCAGCGTCGCCCGGGTCGCCGACACGCTGCGACTCGCGGGCGGAGCGACCCAGAGCACCGTCCTGTCCTCCAGGGACCTCACGCTGAGCCCATCGAGCAGCGCCTGCCCCTGCGTCTGTCCCCCGGAGGAGAGCTTCCACTACAGCTTCACCGTCGATGACCCGCCCGCGACGGGCACCAACACCGCCTCCGTCGACTGGAGCGGGAAGGCGAGCGGCTCCTCGTCCTTCTCGGCGTCCGTGGACTTCACCGACGGCCCGGCCACGAACAGCGCGGTCTACTTCCGGACCGCGACCCTGACCGACGCCTACGGCGCGCCACCGACGGGGCTGCTCGTCGGCGTGCCGGACCGGCCGGGCCCCTTCGTTCTCGGCGCCGACCAGCCGTCGGGCCTCAGCGTCACGCTCGCCTCCCAGATCCGCAACGAGTCGATGGCCTGCTCGACGGGCGCATCCGTGACCGACACCGCGACGCTGACCTCGGCCGCAAAGCCGGAGGAGACCAACCGCCCGACCTCCTCCGGCCGCCCGCCGGCCGTCACCCTGGCCTCGTCCGCCGCCGTCCAGGTCACCGCGACCGCCTGCAGGGCGACCGAGAACCAGCAGCCGCCCCTCGTCCCGGCGCCGACGAGCCAGCCTCCGCAGACGCCTGCGCCGCCGAGCGTCCCGCTGGCGAGCTCCGGGCAACCGCCGCCGGCCCCGGCGCCGCAGGCCGGGATCGCCTCCACGCCCGTCCAGCCCCCGCCGGTGGCGGTCGCCGCCGTGCCTTCGCCGTCGATCTGCGTCACGCCGGCGCTCGTCGCCCGCATCCTGGGGCCACGGACCGTCGTCGCCGGCAGCCAGGTGACCTGGAGGATCAGCGTCCGTAACGTCGGCGCCGCACTCGCGCGGTCGGTGGTGCTGAGCAACCGCCTCCCGGACGGGTTCTCGCTGGTTCGCAGCTCCCCGCGGGCCAGGTTCGGCTCCGGCGTGGCGACCTTCCGGCTCCCGAACCTGCGCTCGGGCCAGACCGCCACCGTGCGCCTGACGATGCACGCGAGCCGCGGAGTCTCCGGTCGCCGCCTCCAGCAGGCGCGGATCGTCACCGGTTGCGGCGGCAGGGAAGCGGCCGTCGCACCGATCAGGGTGAGCGCGGTGGCCGGCGCCATCAACCCGGCCGTGACCGGGTAGCCGACCCTGGAGCCCCGGGCCGGCCGGGCGGGAGCCCGGCCGGCTCGTCGGTCCGGAAGCGGGCGAGCGCCGGCTTCCACCAGACGATCGCGGCGAGCCCGGCGAGGCAGGCGAGGCCGCCCGTGACGACCGAGACCTGGGGCGTCGCGGCCGACGCGACGGCGCCCGCCTCGAAGTCGCCCAGCCGCGGCGAGCCGGTCACCTGGGCGACGAAGAGGGCGCTCAGCCTGCCGCGCAGCCGGTCGGGGACGACCAGCTGGACGATCGTGCTGCGGAAGATCTCCGACACGATGTCGGCGGCGCCGGCGATGGCCAGCAGCACGAGCGCGGCGGGCAGCCACGGCACCAGCCCGAAGGCCGCGATCGCGGCCCCCCACACGGCGATCGACGCGACCACCGCCCGCCCCTGGCGGCGCACCCGCCCCACCCAACCGCTCGTCAGGGCCGCCAGGAAGGCGCCCGCCGCCGGCGCCGCGTACAGCAGCCCGACGCTCGTCGTGCCCCCGAAGACGCCCGTGCCGAGCGCAGGGAAGAGGGCGCGCGGCATCCCGAAAACCATGGCGTTGAGGTCGACGAGGAACGCGCCCGAGACCACCGGCTGGCCGCGCAGGAAGGCGATGCCCTCGCGCAGCGAGCGCAGGCCCATGGGCGTACCGCCGTCCGCGGGCGGGATCGGCCGCATGGCCAGCACGGCGACGATCGCGAAGCCGAAGGTCGCGGCGTCCACCCAGTAGGCCGCCTCGAGGCTCACGCCGGCGATGAGGAGGCCGGCCAGGGCCGGCCCCACCACCTGCGCCGAGCGCACCATGATCGCGTTCAGCGCCGCCGTGGCCGGGATCAGCTCGCGGGGGACGAGCGCCGGCACGACCGCCCGCCGGATCGTGATGTCGACGCCGCCGAGTCCCGCTCCCAGCCCCGCCAGGACCATCAACAGCCCGAGCGAGGGGTGCGACAGCGAGGCGTTGACGCCCAGCCCGACGCTGACCGCCGCCATGCCGACCTGGGCGCCGAGGAGCAGCCGGCGCCGGTCCACCGCGTCGGCGGCCGAGCCCCCGAGCAGCGAGCCGACCAGCAGCGGCCCCAGCTCCACCAGCCCGATCAGCCCGACCACGAGCGAGGACCTGGTCATCAGGTAGGCCTGCAGCGGCACGCCGACCAGGGTCAGCTGGCTGCCGGCCAGGGAGCCCGCCTGGCCGAGGAAGAGCAGGCGGAAGTCGCGCGAGGCTCGGAGCGGGGTGAAGTCGGCGGCCAGACGGCGGCCGGCGCCGGCGCTCACCCGTCCGGCGCGGCACCCAGGCGTGCGGCGAAGGCGGCGAGCAGGCGGGTGCCGGTCGTCAGCGCCGACTCGTCCATCGTGAACCGCGGGCTGTGCACCGGGTGGACGGCGCCGAGCGCCGGGTTGCCGACCCCCAGCAGGCCGAAGCAGCCCGGCACGAGCAGCAGGTACTCGGCGAAGTCCTCGCTCACGCAGAGCGGCCCCGACTCTCCCACCGCCCCCGGGCCGAGGAGCTCCGCCGCGATCGCGAGCGCCCGCGCCGCCACCTCCCGGTCGTTGACGAGGGTAGGCGTCCCGGGCTCGATCCTCACGCGCGCCTCGGCGCCGTGGGCGGCCGCGGCGCCGGACGCCAGCCGCCGGATCGCGTCGTGCGCGCGCGCCGCCGCGGCGGCGTGGAAGGTGCGCAGCGTGCCCCGAAGCTCGACCCGGTCGGCGAGCGCGGTGGGCCCGCTGCCCCCGGCGATCGTGCCGAGGGTGAGCACCACCGGCTCCAGCGGATTGCGCTCGCGGCTCACCACGCACTGGAGGGCGAGGACCACGTGGGCCGCCGCGACGACGGCGTCGATGCCCTCGTGGGGGCGCGCCGCGTGTCCGGCCCGGCCGAGGACGTCGATCTCCAGCCGATCGAGGGCGGCGAAGAGCGGCCCCCCGCGCACCTCGTAGCGGCCGGTCGGCAGGTGCGGGGTGAGGTGCAGCCCGGCCACCAGGTCCACACCCTCGAGGGCGCCGGCC
>JAWVEW010000294.1:0-6214 GCA_033856495.1 Miltoncostaeaceae bacterium
GGAGGAGGCGGTCCGCAACGTCACGCCGGTGCTCGAGGTGAAGTCGCGGCGGGTGGGCGGCGCCACCTACCAGGTGCCGATCGAGGTGCCGCCGCAGCGGGCGCGCACGCTCGCGATCCGCTGGATCGTGCGCTTCTCGCGCGAGCGCCGGGAGAAGCAGATGAGCGAGCGGCTCGCCAACGAGCTGCTCGACGCGCTGGGCTCGCAGGGGGGCGCCTTCAAGCGGAAGGACGACCTCTACCGCATGGCCCAGGCGAACAAGGCTTTCGCGCACTACCGCTGGTAGTCGCGCCCCGCGGGCGGCACGGGCCGCACGCGGGCGTATTGGCAGGAGCGCGTGCGGGGCCACGTGTCGCCCCCGCCGACGAACGGATAGGTGATCGCTGTGGCTACCACGCCCAAGCCGCTCCCGCTGGAGCGCACTCGGAACATCGGCATCATGGCTCACATCGATGCCGGCAAGACGACGACGACCGAGCGGATCCTCTACTACACCGGTCGGACCCACAAGATGGGCGAGGTGCACGAGGGCGGCGCCGTCATGGACTGGATGGCGCAGGAGCAGGAGCGGGGCATCACGATCACGAGCGCCGCGACCACCTGCTTCTGGAACGACCACCGCATCAACATCATCGACACGCCCGGCCACGTCGACTTCACGGTCGAGGTGGAGCGCTCGCTGCGCGTCCTGGACGGAGCGGTCGCGGTGTTCGACGCGGTCGCCGGCGTGGAGCCCCAGAGCGAGACGGTGTGGCGGCAGGCCGACCGCTACAAGGTGCCGCGCATCGCCTACGTCAACAAGATGGACCGCATCGGCGCCGACTTCGGCTCCGCGGTCCAGACGATGGTCGACCGCCTCGGCGCCCGCGCGGTGCCGATCCACCTGCCGATCGGCAGGGAGTCGGGGTACCGCGGCCTCGTCGACCTGATCTCCATGCGCGCGCTGGTCTGGGTCGACGACCTCGGCACCGACATCCAGGTGGGGCCGGTGCCGGAGGAGCTCGCCGCCGAGGCCTCTGCCGCCCGCGACCGGCTCATCGAGGCGCTCGCCGACCACGACGACACGTTGGCCGAGGCCTACCTGGAGGGGCAGGAGCTCTCCGAGGCGGACCTGCGGGCCGCCGTCCGCCGCTGCGTGCTGTCGCTGCAGATCACGCCGGTGCTCTGCGGCTCCTCCTTCAAGAACAAGGGCGTCCAGCAGCTCCTCGACGCGATCGTCGACTTCCTGCCCTCCCCGCTCGACGTGCCGCCCGCCCAGGGGATCGGCCCCAAGGGCGAGGTCGTGGAGCGTCCCGCGGATCCCGATGCGCCGTTCGCGTCCCTCGCGTTCAAGGTCATGAGCGACCCCTATGTGGGGCGCCTCACCTACATCCGCGTCTACTCCGGGTCGGTCTCCACCGGCGCCGCGATCGTCAACGCGACCAAGGGCCGCAAGGAGCGCATCGGCCGGCTGCTGCGGATGCACGCGAACCACCGCGAGGACGTCGAGACGGTCACGGCCGGCGACATCGTGGCCGCGGTGGGGCTCAAGACCACGACGACCGGGGACACCCTGGCCGCGCCCGAGAAGCCGGTGATGCTCGAGCAGATGACCTTCCCGGAGCCGGTGATCGACGTGGCGATCGAGCCGCGCACCAAGCAGGACCAGGAGAAGCTGGCGACGGCGCTCGGGCGGCTCTCGGACGAGGACCCGACCTTCCGCGTGCGCACCGACGAGGAGACCGGCCAGACGCTGATCGCCGGCATGGGCGAGCTGCACCTGGAGATCATCGTCGACCGCCTCATGCGCGAATTCGGGGTGGACGCCAACGTGGGCAAGCCGCAGGTCGCCTATCGGGAGACCATCCGCCGCCCGGCGGAGAAGGTGGAGGGCCGGTTCGTGCGCCAGACCGGCGGTCGGGGCCAGTACGGGCACGTGGTGATCTCGATGACGCCCAACGAGTCCGGCAAGGGCTACGAGTTCGTGAACCGGATCGTCGGCGGCGTTGTGCCGCGGGAGTACGTGCCGGCGGTCGACAAGGGCATCCAGGAGGCGCTCACCGGCGGCGTCTTCGGCTACCCGATCGTCGACGTCAAGGTGGAGCTGATCGACGGCTCCTACCACGACGTCGACTCCTCCGAGATCGCCTTCAAGATCGCGGGCTCGATGGCCGCCAAGGAGGCCGCGAGGAGGGCCCAGCCGGTGCTCCTCGAGCCGCTGATGGAGGTCGAGGTGGTCTCCCCGCGCGAGTTCGTCGGCGCGGTGGTGGGCGACCTGACCCGCCGGCGCGGCCGCATCACCCTCACCGAGCAGCGGGCGAACGCCGAGGCGGTGGTCGCGAAGGTGCCGCTGTCGGAGATGTTCGGCTACGCCACCGCGGTGCGCTCGGCCACCCAGGGCCGGGCCACGTTCACGATGCAGTTCGAGCGCTACTCGGAGGTGCCGAAGAGCATCGCCGAGGAGATCACCAAGACCGGCGGCGCCGTGGAGAAGGTCCGCGTGGCCTAGGGGCCGTCACCAGCGGCTCCAGTGGAGGACCTCGCTGACGGGAGCGCGGGGGGCTTTCCGGAGCGGCGGCTGGTGTAGGCCACCGGGAGCATCGCGGCCTGGACGACCGTGTCGAACGGCACGTCCAGCAATTGTCCGGTCTCGGACTCCAGATCGAGGCACGGGATCACCAGCGTCGGGACCTCGTGGACGTGCTCTGCGAGGTCGACCGCCCGGTGCCGCGGGGGCTCATCGAGCGGTGCGTCGCCGCCGACGCACCGCCGGCCGAAGGGTGCCCGCCGTTGCCCCGCCGTTGCCGCGGCGGGCCTAGGCTCGGCTCCGCGACGAGCAGGGGGTTCCGGGCGGGTGGGTCAGGCGTCGCGACGAGCCCGGTGGAGCGGTCCGCGCCGCCGACGTCGGAGCGATCGCCTCGCTCTACGCGCCGGACCCGGTGCTGCACCACCCGATGTTCCCGGAGCCGCGGGTGGGGCGCGACGCGATCGTCGCCGAGCACGAGTTCTTCATGCGCGCCTTCTCGGACATCGATCCGGCGATCCGGACGATCCTGCGCGCCGGCCGGACGGTGGCCCTCGAGCTGGTCATCGGAGCGACCCACACGGGCCCGCTCGACCTCGGTGGCGAGGCGCCCCTGCGGCCGACCGGCCGCCGAATCTCGGTGGCGACCGTCCGGGTCCTCGTGATGGACGAGGCGGGGTCGATCGTCGAGGATCAGGGGCCGGTCGGGGAGCCCGGGCGCCAACCGCCCTCCACGTGATGGACCCGGCCCTGCCCCTTGAGGGCCACGAGGAAGAGCTGGGCGTCCCGCTCGCCGAACCGGCCGATCCCCATCGCCTCGGCGAACTGGGCGGCCGTGAAGGGCGAGTCGGGGTTGGAGCGCTGCCGCAGGAACGCCTCGACGCGCTCGGTCAACGCCTCGTCCACCTCGCGATGGCGGCGCGCGTGTCGCTCCGGGGTCATGTCCAAGGCTCAGCCCCCTCCCGACAGCGTGTGCCCGTCAGACGATCGCAGTGGGACCGGGCGCCTCCGCGCGGCCTGCGTCGCTCCGGCCCGCGGCCGATCCGCCCCGCGCCTGTTCGCGAGCGGCCCTCGTGGCTGCTCGCGGCGCCACCCGGGTGATCCGCCACGTGGGGTGGTAGCCCGACAGCGCCTGGACCTGTTCGCCCGCCAGGCGCCGGGCGCTCGTCGCGTCGGTCGCCCAGATCCTCTGCTCGTGCACGTCGCGGCGGACGAAGCGCTCCCCCAACGTCTCCCAGGCCGCGAACGTCACGACATAGCACCGGGTGCCGGGCGCCTTCGCCGTGAGCGTGCGCAGGACCCCGAGCGACCAGTCCCCCTCCTCGCCCGCGCGTGCGGCCAGCAGGGCGGCGGCCGCCGTCCGCGCCCGTGCCGCGTCCGGGGCCCGGAAGCGCACGCGCTCCATGACCCTCGCCCGCCCGCTGTCGGCCGGGCGGCAGCGCAGGGTGACCTCCCATGCCGGCGCCAGCCGGCTCACCGGCCGTCGCCGAGTTCGCCGGCGCGCGAGAGCGACGGGTCGCCGAGCCCCGGGCGTTCGGGCTCGCCGATCCGGGCGCAGATGAGGACCTCGCCGAGGCGCTCGAGCATGGCGGCCCGCTGCGTCTCGAGCAGGCGGCAGGTGCGATCGAGAAGGTCCACCGCCTTCAGGCCGTGCCTGATCACCGCCGCCTCGGTCTGCGCCCCCGCCATCCGCCGTCCGATCCCGGCCACGTCGGCGGCGGCGTCCTCGAGGATCGCCCCCTGGACGATCAGCAGACCCCACGGCAGCTCCCGCGGCAGGGCAGGCGGGTATGGCGGTCTGAGCACTCGCACCTCCCCCCGTGGGACGGTGGCGCTCATCCGGCGGGGGCCCGGCCGCGCCGCCGCGCGGCGAGCTCCGCGCGCACCGTCGCCAGGTCGTGCCCGAACGCGAACGCCGGCCGCAGGCCGGTGATCCGGAAGAGCCGCGTCAGCCGGTGGCGCGGACAGACGAGGCCCAGCTGCCCCCCGCCCCGGTCGGCCTCGTTGCGCAGGCTCATCAGCGCGCCGAGTCCCGAGGAGTCGAGCAGGCTGACCGCCGTGAGATCGATGACCAGCTGAACCGCCGCCGGCTCGTAGCGCCTCACGTGCTCCCTGAAGACCGGGCTCGTGTAGGTGTCCAGCTCCCCCGCGAGCGAGACCAGGACGAGGTCCTCGTGCTCCTCGCACCCGACCGAGAGCGTCGACAGGGCGGGCGCGGCAGGCCCACCCGCGATGGAACCCGGGGGGGCTGCCGCCTGCGGAGCGTCGGCGAGCCGGTGCCGCGGCCGGGAGGAATGGCGGCCAAGCGCAGCCGACCGCGTCCGCGGAAGGGAACGATCGCTGGCCATGGGCCCCGCTTCTGCCGGCCATGAGCCGTGGCGGTCGAGCAGGAGGAGGCTGGCTGGCGGCGGTCCCCTCGGGCCCCTCCCCGGACGTCCATCAAAGTCCGTGGAGGGAGGACACTCGAGCGTCTCTCCAACGGAGGGTACACCCTTCACCCGGAGAGGGCGGGGGTGGGGTCAGCCCCCTGGCCGCAACAGGAAGGTCGGGTGCCGGCGGGCCTCCCGGGCGATGTCCGCGGAGCTCGGCCGGCGTCGGGGGAGGTCGAAGAAGCGGCGGGTCAGCCAGCCGTAGCGGCGGACGTACTCCGCGACGGCTGCGGCGCGTTCCTCGCCGGCCACCTCCGAGGCCCGCAGCCGCATGCGCCTGCCTCCCCGGCGCAGCTCGCATTCGGGTCCCGCCCGCAGGTTGCGCGCCCAGTCGGTCTCCCCGCGCGGCGCCACCAGGTAGCGGCCGCCCCCGATCTCGGCGAGGCAGACCGGCGTCGCGTGCCAGCGGCCGCTGCGGCGCCCCCGCGTATGGAGTATCCAGGTGCCGGGGAGCGGCAGCCCCAGCCGTCCGACGGCGACCGCCACCAGCCGATTGAGCGAGCGGGCCGGAAGGCCGGGTCCGCGCGCGGGCGCGATCACGGCAGGTGTGCGGCGAGGTGCTCCGCCGGGTGCAGTGCCGGGCGGCCGGTCGTCCGCTCCACCTGCGCGCGGCAGGAGGAGCCCGCGGCCACCACGGCCCCCGCCGCGCGGGCCGCCGGAGCCAGCCGCTGCTCGGCGATCCGCCGCGAGAGCTCGGGGTGGAGCAGGCCGAAGGCGCCGGCCATTCCGCAGCAGCCGGCGCCCGACTCGCGCACGATCGCGTGCGGCAGCAGCCGCAGGGCGGCCAGCGCGTCGGCGCCGCCGCCCAGCGCCCGGGCGTGGCAGTGCGCGTGCACCAGCACGTCGGTCTCGCCGGCCGGCCGCAGCTCCAGGCCGCCCAGATCGAGCAGCGCGCGCTCGAAGGTCCGCGCGCTCTCCGCGACCCACCGCGCTCGCGGGTCGTCCGGGAGCAGGTCCGGCAGGTCGTCCGCGAGCATCGACCAGCACGAGGGCTCGAGCACGACGATCGGGCGCCCCGCGAGGGCGTGCGGAGCGAGGCGGTCGAGCGCCCGGCGCGCCGTCCGCCGCGCCGCGGACACGAGACCCTGGGAGAGCAGCGCCCGTCCGCAGCAGCCGGGGTCCACGACCTGCACGCTCGCCCCGGCGGCGGTGAGCACGCGCACCGCCGCGTCTCCGGCGGCCGGGTGCAGGTAGCGGGTGAAGGTGTCGGCGACGAGCGCGACCGGCCGCCCGCCCGCGGTGGGGCGCGGCGGCCGCCAGGCCGGCGCCGGGCGCGGCGGCT
>JAWVEW010000295.1:0-10519 GCA_033856495.1 Miltoncostaeaceae bacterium
CGCTGATCCGCGACGCCCGGCCCCTGCGCCTGCGCCGGATCGCCGACGATCCGCGCTCGGTGGGCTTTCCGGCCGCCCACCCGCCGATGGAGAGCTTCCTGGGGGTGCCGGTGGCGCTTCGGGGCAGGTCTTCGGCAACCTCTACCTGACCGAGACTGTGGGCGGCGACTTCAGCGCCGAAGACGAGCAGGTGGCCCAGACCCTGGCCGCCCAGGCGGCGGCGCGGTGGAGACCCGCCCACCGCTACGAGGGGGAGCGCCGGCGGGTGGCCGAGCTTGAGAGCCTGCAGGAGCTGGCCCAGGCGATCCCTGGCCACGCTCGACATCGAGCAGCTCCTGCCGCTCGTGGCCCGGCAGGCGCGCCGGCTGACCGGCGCCGACACGGTGGGGCTGGCCCTGCGCGAGGGTGAGGCGCTGGTCCGCCACCACCTCCTCGAGCCACGCCGCCATCGCGCTCGCCAACGCCCGCGCATTCGCCGAGCGCGAGCGCCTTCTGAGCTCGGCTGCCGTGCAGGCCGCCCAGGCCCGCGAGCGCGCGGCCGCCGAGGGTCACCGGCGCGCGATCGAGGCTCAGGAGGCCGAGCGGGCCCGGATCGCGCGCGAGCTGCACGACGAGACCGACCAGGTGCTGACGGGTCTGGCCCTGCACCTGCGCGCGCTCGAGGACGAGCTTCTCGATCACGCGATGCGCGCGCGCCTGGGCCAGCTTCGCCGCCAGGTCAACGCCGCCGCGGCGAGCCTTCGCGAACTGGCCACCGAGCTTCGCCTTGCGCGAGCGCCGGCCCGAGCTGATCGCGCTCGTGCTCTCGATGCACGGCGAGGCGGAGGACGTGCGACGCGCCTTCGAGGCCGGCGCGGCCGGCTACGTGGTGAAGACCGCCGCCGACGAGAACTCGTGCGGGCGATCCGGGCGGTCGCGGCAGGCGAGCGGTATCTGCACCCGGCGCTGGGCGCGGCGCTCGCCGCCCCGGCCGGCCGGCGAGCGCCGGTCGACGAGCTGTCGGCGCGCGAGCGCGAGGTCCTGCGGATGCTGGCATTGGGCCACACCAACCAGGAGATGCGGGCCGGCTCGCGCGCGGAGATGGTCCGCCACGCGATCGAGGCGGGGCTGCTCGACCGACCGGGCTGAGCGCGTCGGGACGGGGATGCGGGGTTTCCGCAGGCTCGAGGCGGTCCTCCCCGATGCAGCCGCCGAGCGGAGCGCTCAGGGTGGGAACGAGTGAACACGAGAGATCCGCGCCAGGGAGGCAGCCGCGATGCAGACAACCCACCGTGTGCACCGCGAGGACCCGTCCCTTCCAGGGGCGCTGAGCCTCAATGCTCCGGATGGAAGCGTCCTGATCATTCAGGCCCTGCCCGGGCGCGGCTGGCGATGCTGCCCGATCGATCGGCCGCTCCACCAGAGCGTGCCGCTCTATGCATCGCTTCGGTGGGCGCTCATCGACTGGGTGTCCGGCACCGGGGACGATGACCCGTGGCTCCTGGCGACCCTCAGGCGGCTCGCGCCCGAGGAGCTGGTCGGGTGACGGCGACGGCCAGTCGGAATGACCGCAGGCCTCAGGGCACGAGCACGGCGGCGCCACGCACGCGGCCGGCGGACAGGTCCGCGAGCGTCTCGTTGGCCGCCTGGAGGGGCCGCTCGTCGATCTCGGTACGGATCGGGATGGCGGCGGCCAGGTCGAGGAACTCCCGCGCGTCACGACGGGTGAAGTTGGCGACGCTGCGGAGGCTGCGCTCCCACCAGAGCCGCTCGTAGGGGAACTCGGGGATCCGGTCGATGTGGATCGCGTTCACCGCAACGGCGCCGCCCCGGTCGAGCGCGCCGAGGGCGGCGAGCACCACCTCGCCGACCGGCGCGAAGGTGATGGCCGCGTCGAGCGGCCGCGGGGGCGACTCGTCGGCGCCGCCGGCCCAGACCGCGCCGAGGCCGAGCGCGCGCTCCCGCTCGGCGCGCGAGCGCGTGGCGACGTACACCTCACAGCCCCAATGCAGCGCCACCTGGATCGTCAGCAGCGCGGAGGCGCCGAAGCCGTAAAGGCCGAGCCGCCCGCCCGGGGCGATGCCCGATACGCGCAGCGAACGGTAGCCGATCACGCCGCCGCAGAGGAGCGGCGCCGCCTGGGCATCGGTCATCCTCTCGGGAAGCCGGAGGGCGAAGTCGGCGCGGACGGCGATCCGCTCGGCGTAGCCGCCGTTGCGGTCCCAACCCGTGAATGCCGCCCGCTCGCAGAGGTTCTCCCGCTGGGATCGGCAGAAGCGGCAGACCCCGCAGGTGCCGCCCAGCCAGCCGACGCCGGCCCGCTCCCCCAGCCGCCAGCCCGACGCGGCGGCGCCCACCGCGACCACCCGGCCCACCGCCTGATGGCCGAGGACGATCGGGAGCCGTCGGGGGACGACGTCGCCCTCGCAGATCTGGAGGTCGGTGCGGCAGACGGCGCAGGCCGCGACCTCGAGGACGATCTCGTCATCGGCGGGCTCGGGGTCCGGGAGCTCGACGGGCTGCAGGGGCCCGCTGGCGACCGGCGCGGGGCGCTGGAGCAGCATCGCGCGCACGCCGGAACGCTACCGCTGCGCGGCCCCGCCCGGCCGGGCCGGTAGACTGGCACGCCTCGTGGACTGGCGGCTCGAGCTGGTGCAGGTCCCCGTCTCGGACGTGGACCGCGCGAAGGCCTTCTACACAGAGAAGGCCGGCTTCGACGCGGACGTGGACGTCACGGTCGGCGGGGGGCTCCGCTTCGTCCAGCTGACGCCGCCCGGCTCCCCCGCCTCGATCGCCATCGGCAGCGGGCTCACCGCGATGCAGCCCGGCTCGGTCCAGGGGCTGCAGATGGTGGTCCCCGACATCAACGCCGCGCGGGCCGAACTCGTCGCGCGCGGGGTCGAAGTGAGCGAGGTGCAGGAGTACCCGTGGGGCTCGTTCGTCTTCTTCCGGGACCCGGACGGCAACGGGTGGGCCGTGCAGCAGCTGCCCCCTCCGGGCTAGTCCGGAGCGAGGGCGGCGCGCCGCGCCGCCGGTCCCCGCGCCAGGCTCCAGAGCCGGAACGCAGCGATCGCGGTGAGGCCCACCATCGGCCAGAGTGCGAGCCCGAAACCGGGGCCGGCGCCGTGCCTCGCGAGCAGCAGCCCGATGGCGATCTCCGCGACGACCGCGGCCAGGAAGCCGCCGGTGTTGACGAGCCCGGAGGCGCTGCCCGCCCGGTGCGCGGGGCCGCCCTCGCGCGCGAGGTCGAAGGCGAGGAGCGCGGCGGCTCCGGCCAGGCCGGTGAGCGCGAACGCGGCGAAGGCCAGCGCCGCGGGCGCCCGCTCGCCCGGCCACGCCAGCGCCAGCGCCCAGGTCGCGGCCAGGGCCGCGGCCACGCCCACCAGGAGGGCGGGCCGTCGCTCGGGGCGGCGAGCCGCGAGGAGGCCGATCACGGGCGACCCGAGCGCGTAGACCGCGACGGTCATGAGCAGCCAGGCGCGGGCCGTGCCGGGCGCGAGACCCTGCCCCTGGACCAGGTAGGGGTAGCCCCAGAGCGCCGTCATCGTGACGAAGGGGCCCATCAGCCCGAAGTGGGCCCAGAAGCCGTGGCGCGTCCCCGGCTGCGCGGCGGACAGGCGGAGGGTGCGGAGGATCCCCTCGTGCCGCGCAGGCGCCCGCCGCCCGCCCCCGTCGTCCGGCCCGGCCGGCCGGTCCCGAACCACCGCCAGGCACAGCACGATCAGCAGCGCGGAGAGGACCCCGCTCCCCACGAATGTGCCCGACCAGCCGAGCCCGCCCAGGGCGATCCCCAGCGGGATCGTGGTGACGATCTGACCCAGCGCGCCCGCCAGACCGGTGAGCCCCGCCACGAGGGCGTAGCGGCGGACCGGGAACCAGCTGTCGGCCAGCCGCAGGACGTTCAGGAAGGTGAAGGCGTCGCCGATCCCCACCAGAGCGCGCCCGGCCAGCCCGAGCGCCATGCTGGTGCTGAGCCCGAAGGTCACCTCGCCCACCGCCATGAAGGCCAGCCCGAAGGCAAGCATGCGCCGCGGCCCGATGCGGTCCGCCCCCAGCCCCGCCGGCACCTGCATGACGAGGTACAGCCCCAGCTGGACCGCCGAGAAGGCCGCCAGCGCCCCGGCCTCCACGCCGAAACGGTGCGTGGCCTCGAGCGAGGCCACGCCCAGGCTCATCCGATGGAAGAGCGCGACGAAGTAGAAGGCCGCCGCCAGGCCCCAGACGAGCCATGCTCCCCTGGGGGTCGCACCCGCGCCGGCGCGCAGGGCGGTTGGGGCCGCCGCCGGCGCCTCCTGCCCAATGGCCATTTGACCGCCGCGCCGACGGCCAATTGGCCATACAGGGGGGCAACTGAGATGCATGTTGCATCTTTTAGCACAGCGCCGGCGGCGGGGAAGCGGCTCGGAAACGAGGAAACGGGACGTTTGCCAGGGGCCCTCCCGGACGCTATAGGTACGACATGGGTACAAGAGCGCCGCAGCAGCGGTCCGCCAAGGATCTGGTCTATGCCTTCGTGAAGGAGCGGGTCCTCGACGGCAGCTACGCCGGCGGGGAGCTGCTCAGCGAGGGCGAGGTCTCCGAGGCGCTCGGCGTCAGCCGGACGCCGGTGCGGGAGGCCTTCCTGCTCCTGGAGGCGGAGGGGCTGATGCGCCTCTACCCGAAGCGGGGGGCGCTGGTGGTGCCGGTCTCGGCCGACGAGATCCGGGACGTGCTGGAGACGCGGCTGGTGATCGAGCGGCACACGGCCGAGCGGGTCGCGCGCGGCGGCCCGGACCTGGGCGCCGAGCTCGCGGCGCTGCTCGAGCGGCAGGAGCGGCTGCTCGATCGCGGCGACCATCTCGGGTTCGCGGAGGCCGACCGCCGCTTCCACGGCACCATCGTGGCCGCCGCCGGGAACGCCATCCTGACCGGGCTGTACGACTCCCTCCGCGAGCGCCAGCGCCGGATGAGCGCCACGACGGCCGCCCGCGCCCCCGACGTCGCCCGGCGCTTTCTCGAGGAGCACCGCGGCATCGCCGACGCGCTCGCCCGGCGCGACCCGAAGGCGGCCGGCGCCCGGGTCGAGGCCCACCTGCGTGGGGCGCGCGCCGAGCTGGGAGCCTCCTAGCCTCCCTCGGCCCGCGGCAGGTAGAAGCCCCGGCTGTGCTCCTGCACGAGCCCCGCGGCCAGGCCCGGATGGCTCCGCTCGACCGCGGCGAGGATAGCGGCGTGCTCGTCGACCAGCCTCGAGAGCGCGGCCTCGAGATCCGGCCGGGCGCGCAGGTACTCGAGCAGGTGGCGGGCGACCGCCTGTCGCAGCGCCTGCATGACGAGGTGCATCGCCTCGTTGCCCGAGGCCCGTACCAGCGCCACGTGGAAGCGCACGTCCGCCTCGTCGAAGGCCTCGATTCCCACCCCGGGCCTGGCCATCTCCTCCAGCGCGCGCAGCGCCTCGCGCACCGACGCCCCGGCTGACCGCGAAGGTCTCCGACAGCTCCCGCTCGGTGGGCAGGGCGCTGCCGGGGGTCAGCTCGCCGGAGAGGATCGCCTCGCGGATCTGCTCGGCGACCAGAAGGCAGAGGGGGTTGCGGCTGACCACGCGAAAGACACTCACGGCGACGCCGCGGAGTCGCTGGAGGTCATGTACCCGTACCAGCGCCTGCTGGAGGAGGGGTCCTGACCGGCGCGGGGGCGGTCGGCCCTCGCGCCGGCGCATCACTCGATCGTCAGCTCCTCGAACGTGGGTCTCGGCAGCTGCGGGTCCATCCGCTCCAGCGTGTCGACCAGCAGCTCGGCGACCGCGACGTTGCGGACCCACTTGCGCTCGGCCGGTACGACGTGCCATGGCGCCCAGTCGGTGGAGGTCTCCCGGATGACCTCCTCGTAGGCTGCCTGGAACTCGTCCCAGAGGCGGCGGTCATCGAGGTCCTCGGGGCGGAACTTCCAGCGCTTCTCGGGGTCGTCGAGCCGTTCCTGGAGACGCTTGCGCTGCTCCTCGCTGGAGATGTGGAGGAAGACCTTCACCTGCACCGTCCCCTCGTCGGCGAGGAGCCGCTCGAACTCGCGGATGTGGCGCGGGCGCCGCTTCCAGACGGGCTCGGGAGCCAGCTTGCGGACCCGCACCGCGACCACGTCCTCGTAGTGCGAGCGGTTGAAGATGCCGATCTGGCCGCGATCCGGGCAGGCGGCATGGATGCGCCAGAGGTAGTCGTGCCGCAGCTCGACCCCGGCCGGGGCCTTGAAGGCGGCCACCCTGCAGCCCATCGGGTTGACGCCCGTGAAGACCCTGCGGATCGCCCCGTCCTTGCCCGAGGCGTCCATCCCCTGCAGGACGAGCAGGACCGAGCGGGTCCCCTCGGCCCAGAGCCGGTTCTGCAGCAGGGCCAGCCGCCCGACGAGATCCTCCAGCCGGGTCGCGGCCGCCTGCTTGTCGGCGATGCCGAGACGGTCGCTCGTGTCCCGCGCGCCCAGACGCGGGCGGTCGCCCGGCTCCACGCGGGTGGCGCGGATGAGCTTGGAGTCCGCCATCAGGCGCGGGCTGGCCGACTGAGCCGTGGCATCAGGTCGGAACCCTAGCGACGCCCGCCCTCAGAGCTCCGCGTCGGCCGCGGCCTCCCAGCCCTGCAGGCCCTCGCGCACGATCCGACGCTGCTCGGGCGTCAGGCGGTCGAGGCGCGCAGCCACCTCCCGCTCGGCGTCGCCGGCGGGCAGACCGCGGGCGATCCGGACGATCTCGCGCAGCGCCTCCTCCTGCGACCAGCGGGCGATCGGAGGGTCGGTCATGCCGCAGGCTCGCCGTCAGTGGCAGGACGCGGTGCCCGCGTCGCCGAAGGTCTTCCCCGCCTCGGGGACGAACTGCCAGTCGTATCCCGTGGGGTGGAGGGTGAGCTTCAGCACGCCGAAGGTGTCGGCGTTCCGGACCTCGCTGTTGGCGAAGACGGCGGTGACGGAGGTGTGGTTGGCGCCGCCGGTGCCCACCACCCACTGACGCATCCCGCGGGCGGCGTCGGCGACGCCGGCCGGGTCCTGAGGCGCGAAGCGCTCGTAGAGGTGGTCGTGACCGTTGAGCACCACGTCGGCTCCGGCTGCGTAGAGCGCGTCCCAGAAGACCTTGTAGGTCGCGTCCGCCCGCCCGCCGGAGCTGAAGAGGGGCGTGTGCCAGTACGCCAGCGTGCACATGTTCTGGTGCGCCGCGAGGTCGGCCGCGAGCCACCTGCCCTGCGGGCTCCTGGCGCTGCAGCCGCCGGCGGGCGTGCAGTTCGTGTTGAGGGCGATGATGTGCCAGCTGCCGAGGTCGTAGCTGTAGTAGCCCTGGGACGGGTCGCCCGCCGCGGCGCCGAAGTAGCGGTAGAAGCCCGCCGCCCCGGCGTTGGTGGAGTCGCAGCCGGTCCCGCCTTCGCTGCCGCCGGCGGTCAGGTGCTCGTGGTTGCCGATCACCGGGTCGGTGATCGCGCCGAGCCTGCCCCAGCTGGGCATGTATGACGCGAGGAACGCGTTGTACCCGCCGCAGTAGTACTGGACGTCGCCGAGGGCGAGCACTGCGGTCGGGTTCATCGACTGGAGCAGGTCCGCGGTTGCGCCCTGCCGGCAGTTGGTGCTGTCGCCGGCGCCGCCGTTGTAGCGGGAGTTGCCGGGGTCGCAGGCGATGTCGCCGGCCGCCGCGATCACCGGATCGCCGACCAGGGGCGCCGGCGTGCTCACGCTGACCGGCGACGAGGGATCCGAGGCCTGGCCGGTGGTGTCGACGGCGATCACCGCGTAGGTGTACACGGTCTGGGCGGCGCGGTCCTGGTCGACGTAGGTGCGAAGCGGCGAGGCGACGGTCGCCGCCAGCGAGCCGTCGCGGAACACGCGGTAGGACGCGATGCCGGAGGGGTCGGTCGAGGGCTGCCAGCCCACGCTCACCTGGCTCTGGCTGCGTGCGAACGCGCTCACGCCGCCCGGAACGGTGGGGATGCCGGTGTCCGCCGGCGTGGTGGCGGTGGCCGGCGCGGACGGCGCCGACTGGTTGCCGGCCGCGTCGACCGCGGAGACGGCGTAGGAGTGGGTGCTCTGGAGCGCCAGGCCCGAGTCCGTGAAGCTCGTCGCGCTCGGCCCGAGCGTCGCCATGGGGGCGGGGACGCCATCCCTGTAGACCAGGTACCCGGTGACGGCCGTGTCGTCGCCGGACGCGGTCCAGCCGACGGCGATGCGGGCGGCGTCCAGGGCGGTCGCGGTGACGCCGGCCGGCACCGTCGGCGCCGTGGTGTCGGCCGCGGTGCTGGCGCTCGCCGCCGGCGAGGCGACGGACCTGTTGCCGGCCGCATCGAAGGCGGCCACGGTGTAGGAGTGCGCGCCCTGGGGCGCCAGGCCGGAGTCGGTGTAGCCGGTCGCCGTGCCGGCGAGCGTCGCCAGCGCGGTGGCGGAGCCGTCGCGGAAGATCCGGTAGGAGGTGACGGCCGTGTCGTCCGTCGACGCCGTCCAGGTCACCCCGATGCGGTGCGCGTCGAGCGCGCTCGCCTGCACGCCCGTCGGCGCGGTCGGCCCCGTGGTGTCCGCGGCGGTCGTGGCGGCGGCCGGGGCGGACCGCGGCGACTGGTTGCCGGCGGCGTCGACGGCGGCGACCGTGTAGCTGGAGCTGGTCCTCGGAGCCAGGCCGGAATCCGTGTAGCCGGTCACGTTGGCGAGCGTGGCGATCGGGACCGCGCCGTCGCCGAAGACGCGGTAGCCGGCGACGCCCACGTCGTCCTTCGAGGCCTTCCAGGTGAGCGCGATCGCGTGCGCGCCCTGCGCCCTGGCGCTCAGCTTCGCCGGGGCGGTGGGTGGGCTGGTGTCGCGGGAGGCGGTCGTCGTCGCGCTCGCGGACGCGGACCTCGCGGAGACGTTGCCCGCCGCGTCGCCCGCGGCGACCGTGTAGGAGTGGGTGGTGCCCTGCGAGAGGGTGGTGTCCGCGTAGCCCGTCGCGGCTGCGCCGACCGTCGCGATCGGGGTTGCGCCGCCGTCCCGGTAGACGAGGTACGCGGTCACCGCGGTGTCGTCGCTCGCGGCCGGCCAGCTGAGGTCGATCCTGCTTGGCCCGGCCGCGGTGGCGCTCAGGCTCGCTGGCGCGCCGGGCAGGGTCGTGTCCGCCGCGGTCGCGCCGCTCGCGGTTGCGGAGAGCGCCGACTGGTTGCCCGCGGCGTCCACCGCGGCCACCGCGTAGGAGTGGCCCGCGGCAGGCGCGAGCCCCAAGTCCGTGTAGCCGGTCGTGGCGGCGTCGACGCCGGCGATCGGGCTGGCGCCGCCGTCGCGGAAGACGCGGTAGCCGGCGACGGCGGTGTCGTCGGTGGCGGCCGTCCAGAGCAGGCCGATGCTGTGGGCGTCGGGCGCGATCGCGGTCAGGCCCGTCGGGACGCTCGGGGGCGTGGTGTCGCCGCCGGTGCCCGCATTCGCGGGATCGGACGGCGCCGACTCGTGGCCGGCGGCGTCCACGGCGGCGACCCGGTAGGTATGGGCGCTGCCGGTCGCGAGGCCGGTGTCCGTGTAGCCGGTCGCCGCGCCCGAGATGCTCGCGATCGGTGCGGCGCCGGCGTCCCGGTAGACGCGGTACCCGGTGACCCCGAAGTCATCCTGCGCGGCGGTCCAGCTGAGGGCGATGGCGTGGGCGTCGACGACGGCTGCGGAGAGGCCGGTGGGCGCGCTCGGGGCGGTCGTGTCGGTCTCCAGCACGAGCTGGGGCGCCTGGGCGGCGACCTCGCGGCTCGAGAGGCCCATCGCCGTACTCGTGGTCGTCGTCATCCCGAAGCTCACGAGCCCCGAGCCGGCCACGAGGGGCGTGACGTCGACCCTGGTCCACGCTCCGGCGGCGAAGGCGCCGGAATGGCCGACCTCGGTCGGGGCGATCGCGGGCGCGTTCGCGGCGGTCAGCGTCTTCTCGCCCCAGGTCGTGTCCGCGACCGACCCGACCCGGTAGCCGACCGTGCTCGCGCTGGCGGCGTAGAGCCACAGGGTCGCCCGGCCGACCGGCTCGCCGTTCGTCTGCACGTCGAAGCGCAGGTAGCCGTTGGTGACCGGCGAGACGTCGACGCGCATCGACATCGCGGTGCCGTAGTTGCTGGACGGGAGGTCCGCGTTCACGTAGCTGTCGGCCACGGGGAGGACCGCCGTGCTGGTCGCCATGGCGGACGGGGCGAGCGCCCCGAGGACGAGCCCCGCCGCCAGCAGCGGAAGGGCCAGCCGGCGCGCGGCCGGGATGCGATCCATTGCGTCTCCTCGAGTGGTGCGCCGGGGATGGCGCGAAGGACGATCGGACCGTGGCAGGGCCGCGCCGCCGGGTGCAGGGCCGCACGGGCGGCCTCGGACCACCCGAAGGGCGAAATCCGGGCGCGCATCCGGGGGGCCGGCACGGCTCGCCCAGGCGCCAGGGCGCCGCGTCCTCACCTCACCAGGCCGTCACGCCATCGCCACCGCCCGGTCACCCACGCCCGGCGAGCCCGTCCTACGCTGGAAACCGATGGGAGCGAAGACCTCGAACCGGGCCCTGGAGTCGATCGTGGCACTGCTGGTGGAGGAGCTCCGCGGCGGCGGGGTCCCCGCCGCCGAG
>JAWVEW010000296.1:0-5629 GCA_033856495.1 Miltoncostaeaceae bacterium
TGTTCATCCGCGGGTGGTCGCCATTCCGTCCTCCGTGCGCGAAAGTCCGCTTCGAGGCGGGCGTCGTCGTCGCCAGGGACGCCCCGAGGGCGTCGTGAGCGATCGCGGGATGCAGCGCTCGGCGAGGAGCGACGGTCGCACCCGCGGCTCCACGGCGCGGGGCAAGCCTCGAGTCTCGGCGCGCCGCCCGTGCGAGCGCGGCCGTCAGCGTGGTGGGCCATCGCTGCGAGCGTCTAGAGATCGCGGAGCACCTCGATCGGTGATCGGCGCAGCGCGCGCAGGACGAGCGTGCCGGCGGCCGCCACCGTGCCGACGACGAGCGCGGTGACGACGAGCAGGTAGCCCCAGGGGATGGCGAGCGCATCGGGCGGTGGGTCGAAGACGCCGGTGAGGACGCTGACGAGCATGCGGGCGATTCCGGCGGCGATGATCGCACCGAGGACGAGCCCGCCGCCGGTCACGAAGGCCGACTCGCTCCACACGAACCCGCCGAGCTGGCGTGGCCGGGCGCCGAGCGCAGCCGCGATCGCGAAGGTGCGCCGGCGCTCCTGCAGCCCCAGCCCCAGCGTCAGCCCGCTCGCCGCCGCGGCCAGCACGAGCGCGAAGGCGAGCTCGACCGTCGTGAGTCCGGACAGCTCGACCGCCGTGAGGTTGGAGCCGACCACGCGCCGAGAGGTCTGGATGTCGGTGACCCTCGCGCTCGTGCCGACGACCCTGCGCACGGCTGCGGCGACCTGCTTGGGCGGGGTGCCGTCGGTCTGCACCAGGAACGCCCCGACGGCGTTGCTCCCGGTTTTCTGCGCGATGTAGTCGGCGTTGGCGATCAGGAACGAGTCGGTCGGCGCCGTCGGGAACTCCTTGGCCACGCCGGCGTAGCGGAAGGGCACCGTGGTGAAGCGCTTGGTGCGGCCGTTCTGCAGGCGCAAGCGCAGCATGTCGCCGGGCTGAAGCTGGAAGTCCTTCACGGTCTCGGCGGCGACGAGCACCGAGTCGGGCCGCTTGGCGAGGGTCGCCATGAGCTGGTTGGCGCTGCCCCCCTGGAACCAGGCGTCCTGGAGCTTTCCGGCCGCACCGATCGTCTGGGGCCGCACGCCGAACATGTCCTGCAGGTCGGCGCCGACGTAGGCGAAGCGGTGCTGCAGCGGCTCGACGCTGCGCACGCCCGGCACGTGGGCCAGGCGCACGGCCTCCTGCGGTCCGACGTGAGCGCCGGGCGACTCGGTGACGGTGACGTCGGCGCCGTTGGTCAGGCGGGCGTCGACCGCGGCCTGCTGCGCGTAGGTGGAGTTGAACACGGCCGTGGAGGCGGCGAACGCGGCGGTGAGGGCGACCAGGGTGACCGCTCGGACGAGCAGCCGCCGCTCGCGGCCCATCGTCGCCGCCACCGTCGCCGACAGCTCGCCCGCCAGCGGTCGGATGAGCCGCTGCAGCGGCCGGCGGCCCCGCCCGAGCACCAGGTCGGCGATGCGGTAGGCGAGCAGGCCGGCGCCGATCCAGCCGAGCACGGGCGCCAAGAGCGCGTACCAGTTGACCGAGATCTGGGGAACGCCCTCCGGGGCGAGCACCAGGCTGTAGCCGTTCTGCGAGGCCTGCCAGTAGACGAGCGCCGCGCCGGCGAGGCAGAGGAGGTCGACTCCGTAGCGCGCCCACCAGGGCGCCCGAACGCTGCGCCCGATCTGGCGCCGCTGCCCGGCGACGGTGAGGCTCCGCGCGTCGCGCCACGCGGGCAGCGCGATCGCGCCCGCTGCGATCGCCAGGCCGGCCAGCGCCGCACCGCCGGCCCACAGGATCGCCGTCTGCGTGCGGGCCCCGAAGCTCGCGGTGCCGAACTGCATCGAGCCGATCAGGAGCGCGGCGCCGAGCCCGGCGGCGATGCCCAGGCCTGCCGCCAGCGTCGTCTCGGCCAGCGCGATCCGCACCAGCTGACGCGTCGAGGCGCCGCGCGTGCGCAGCAGCGCGGCGTCGCGCCGGCGCCGGCCGGCGCCGGCGGAGGCGATCGCGGCGGTGACCAGGCCCGCGATGATCGCCCCCGGCACGCCGAGGAAGAGGAAGAGCAGCTCGGCATAGAGGGCATCCTTGCGCGCCTGGTCGAGCGCGGTGCCGACGTTGTCGCCGACGAGGCCGGCGCCGGCGAGCCTAGCCTCGAGGTTCAGCTTCATCCCGCTCACGGCGGTGAAGGCCGAGGCGGGGCCACCGGGCAGGTTGTGATCGAGCATGGCGTGCACCTGGGCGACGCCGCGTCCCTCGAGACGGCCGAAGAGCGCCGCCGGCAGCAGGATGACGTTGTCGGGCGGCGCCTGCGGCTGCGCGCCGACCGGCGCGCCCACCTGCTGGAACATGGAGTCCGCCGCCGGAAGATCGACGATGCCGTCCACCCGGACCCTGCCGGACCCGCGCGCCCCGCCGATCCTCACCATGTCGCCCGGCCGGGCATGGAGGTTGGCCGCCGTCTGCTGGGCGAGCAGAACGCCCGTCGCCCGCCCCGACAGGAGGCGGATCATGCCGGGGAACGCCTGCGCGTAGCCCGGCGGCAGGCCGAGGACCTTGCCGGGGCCGGTGCCCTGGACCGACCCGCCGGTCCGCGCCTCGAGCCCGCTGGTGGTGGCGAAGGTCACGAGCAGCGCGCGCCGGACCCCCGGGAAGCGCGCCACCTGCGCGAGCAGGCGGTGGGCATCGGCGCCCGGCTGTGCCTGCACCTGCCAGTCGACGGGCACCCGCGCGATCGCCCGCGTGGTCATCGTCGAGGTGGTCGACGACAGGAACGAGCCGATCGACGCGATCAGCGCAACCCCCACGCCGACGCCGATCGCGGTCGCCACGAGGCGGCCGCGGCGGCGTGCCAGAAGACCCGCCAGCCAGGTCAGCGCGACCATTCGCCCACCCGCGCCTCGAGCCTGCCGTCCTGCATCCGCCACCGCTCGCGCAGCTGGTCGGCGACCAGGGGATCGTGGGTCGCCACCACGAGCGCGGCATCGCTGTGGGCGGCCGTGGCGACGAGGACGGCAACGACCACAGTGGCATTGGCGCGGTCGAGCTGGCCGGTGGGCTCGTCGGCCAGGATCAGCCGCGGCCGGCCAGCCAACGCGCGCGCCACGGCCACCCGCTGGGCTTGCCCGCCCGAGATCTCCTCCGGCAGCTTGGCGGCGAGCTCGTCGAGGTCGAGCACGGCGAGCGCCCGGTGCGCGGCAGCCCTGGCGTCCTGGTCCGAGGCGCCGCCCAGGACGAGCGGCAGCGCCACGTTCTCGAGCACGCTCAGCGGCGGCAGGAGGCTCGGCCCCTGGAAGATCACCGCGACGGGCCCCGGGCGCAGGGCGCTGCGCGCGCCGATCGCCGGCCACGAGACCCTCCCCACGGTCGGCTCGTCGAGACCGGCCATGAGGTGGAGCAGCGTGGACTTGCCCGAGCCAGAGGGGCCCATGACCGCGATCCGCGCCCCGTGGGGCACGGTGCAGTCGGTGGGCTCGAGCGCCACTGTGGCGGCCGGGCCGCTGCCGAAGGTGCGCCCAGCGCCGGCGCACTCCACGAGCGCTGTCACGCCTCGATCTTGCCGTCGCGCAGGCGGATCTCGCGGTCGGCGGCCGCCGCGACCTCCGGTGAGTGGGTGACGAGGGCGACCGCGCTCCCCGCGGCGGCGCGCTCGCGCAGCAGCGCCAGCACGCGCGCAGCGCTGTCGGCGTCGAGCTCGCCGGTGGGCTCGTCGGCGAGCAGGATCGCCGGGTCGTTGGCGAGCGCGACGGCCAGCCCGGCCCGCGCGAGCTCGCCGCCCGAGAGCTGCGAGGGCCATGCATGCGCGCGCCTGGCGATGCCGCAGCGCTCGAGGAGCTCGCGCCGCCACTCGCTCGAGCCCGCCCGACCGCGAAGGCGTTGCGCGAGCGCGACGTTGTCCTCGACCGACAGGTGCCCCAGCAGGTTGCCGTGCTGATAGACGACGCCGATCAGGCGGGCGCGCACGGCGGCGCGCTCCTCCTCGGGACGGCGCGAGATGCGCTCGCCCTCGATGCGGACCATGCCCCCGTCGGGCTCGTCGAGCCCGGCGAGCACCGCCAGCAGCGTCGACTTTCCCGACCCCGATGGGCCCGTGATCGCCACGACCTCGCCGCGGTCGATGTCCAGGGAGACGCCCTGCAGCGCGAGCGTCTCTTCGTCACCGGCGTGGTAGAAGCGGTAGAGCGAGCGCGCCTCGAGGACCGCCCTCACCGCTTCCACCTGAGCGAGTCGGTGATGATCCGCCACGGGTCGACGTTGTCGGCGCCCCGCGGCCCGCTCAGCCTGATCACGGCCTCGCGGCCCTTGTGGAAGAAGAGGTATCGCTCGACGGCGTCGACGCGCGACTTCCCCGTGACGGAGTCCGGCGTGCTGCGGGCCAGGTACGTGATCCGCACGGCCGGTCCGGCGTGACGGGCAACCATGGTCACGGTCCCGGCCCTGAAGCCCCGCTCCGTTCGCGCGAGCTGCGACAGCAGCGTGCGCCGGACGCCTGCGATGGTCGGCGCCGCGGGGGCCGCGACCTCCTCGAGGCGCACCGCGTTGAGCTTGTCGGTGAAGGTCACCGCGCCGCCCGACGCGGTGCGCGACCAGCCCTCCGGCACCTTGACCGAGTAGCCGGCGCGGGGCGGCGCGTAGGCCACGTAGGCCTGGTTGTCGGGGATGTCCCCGGAGGGGTTGGTCTCCTTCGCGGTGACATTCGCCGGGGTGGCCGCCGCCGCCGACGCGCTGGACGGCGCCGTGCGGGCCGCTCGCGCGGTCGAGCTCGCCAGGCCGCCGTTCGACGCCGATCCACCGCCGCATCCAGCACCGGCAACCGCGAGGGCCACCGCCCCGACCGCGAGCGCGCTGAGCCTACGCATGCGACCTCCCGAGAAACGTCGAACGCCACTGGCCCACACGGTCGCAAGCCGCGAGTCAGCGCGGCGCGAGTGCCCGGTCAACGCCAGGTCAAAGCTCGTCGCGAACCGATGCCGAGGCGGTACCGTCGAGGGAACGTGGTTCCTTCCGGCATCCTGCTCGTGGAAGACGACGAGGCGATCGCCTCGGGCCTCGTCCGCGTCCTCCAGAGCCAGGGCTATCCCGTGCGGCGCCTGGCCCGCGGCGGACCGGCGCTCAGCGCCGCCGACGACGGGATCGGGCTGGTCATCCTCGACCTCGGCCTGCCCGATGTCGACGGCGTCGACCTCTGCCGGCGGCTTCGCCGGGCGCGGCCGGAGCTCGCCATCCTGATCGTCACCGCACGCGACCAGGAGCTCGACGTCGTCGCCGGGCTCGACGCCGGTGCGGACGACTACCTGGTGAAGCCGTTCCGCCTGGCCGAGCTGCTCGCGCGCGTGCGGGCGCACCTGCGCCGCACAACCCTCGCGGCCGCGGCCAGCGGCGAGGAGCCGCTGCACGCCGGCGCCATCACGGTCGACCGCGGCGCCCGGCGGGCGTGGCGCGACGGTCAGGAACTGACCCTCCGCCCGCGGGAGTTCGAGCTGCTCGCGCTGCTCGCCGCCCAGGCCGGCCGCGCCGTGACCCGGGAGCGGATCATGCGCGAGGTCTGGGACACCGACTGGCTCGGCTCCACCAAGACGCTGGACACCCACATTCTCGCGCTCCGGAACAAGCTCGGAGCCGACACGATCACGACCCTCCG
>JAWVEW010000297.1:0-5428 GCA_033856495.1 Miltoncostaeaceae bacterium
TCGCCGTGCCCCGCGCGGCCGCGCGCACCTCGTCCAGTCGAGCCCGCACCTCGGCTGGATCGCGGCGCTCGCGCAGACCGGCGAGGCGCTGCACCTGGCCGGCCTCCACCGCGGGGTCGATGCGCAGGATCTCGACCGGCGCCTCCTCCCGCTCCACGTTCACGTTCAGCCCCACCACCCGGCGCTCGCCCTCGCGCAGCTCCTCGTGGACCCGGAAGGCCGACTCCTCGATCGCGTCGCGCATGAACTGGATGCACTCCACCGCGCCGCCGCGGCTGTCGATCTCCTCGATCAGGGCCGCCGCGCGCTCCTCCAGCTCCGCGGTCAGGCGCTCCAGGTAGTAGCTGCCGCCCAGCGGGTCGACGGTCCTCGTGATGCCGCTCTCGGCCTCGATCACCTGCTGGGTGCGCAGCGCCAGCCGCGCCGACCGCTCCGTCGGCAGGCCCAGCGCCTCGTCGAAGGAGTTCGAGTGGATCGACTGAGCGCCGCCGAGCGCCGCAGCGAGCACCTGCACGGCCACCCGCACGACGTTGTTCTCGGGCTGCTGCGCCGTGAGCGTCGAGCCCCCGGTCTGCGCGTGGAAGCGCAGGGCCGTCGAGCGCTCGTCCTGCGCCCCGAAGCGCTCGCGCATGATCCCCGCCCAGAGGTGGCGGGCGGCCCGGAACTTCGCCACCTCCTCCAGCAGGTCGTTGTGCGCGTTGAAGAAGAAGGACAGCCGCGGGGCGAACTCGTCCACCGCCAGCCCGGCCTCGATCGCGGCCTCGACGTAGGCGATCGCGTCGGCCAGGGTGAAGGCGATCTCCTGCACCGCCGTCGAGCCCGCCTCGCGGATGTGGTACCCGCTGATCGAGATCGTGTTCCAGCGCGGCAGTTCCGTGCTGCAGTAGGCGAAGGTGTCGGTGGCGAGGCGCATCGAGGGCCCTGGCGGGTAGATGTAGTTGCCCCGGGCGATGTACTCCTTGAGGACGTCGTTCTGGATCGTGCCGCGCAGCGCGCGCGGGTCGACCCCCTGCTCCTCCGCCACGATCTGGTAGAGGAGCAGCAGCACCGCCGCCGGCGCGTTGATCGTCATGCTGGTCGAGACGCGGTCCAGCGGGATCTCGGCGAACAGGCGCGCCATGTCCTCGACCGAGTCGATCGCGACCCCCACCCGGCCCACCTCGCCGACGGCGCGTGGGTCGTCGGAGTCCATGCCGAGCTGGGTGGGCAGGTCGAATGCCACCGACAGCGCCGGCGCGCCCGCGTCGAGCAGGTAGCGGAAGCGGGCGTTCGTCTCCTCCGCGGTCGCGAAGCCCGCGTACTGGCGCATCGTCCAGGGCCGCTCCCGGTACATGCCGGGCCGCACGCCGCGGGTGAAGGGATGGCTCCCCGGGTCCCCGAGGCGCTCGGCGAGGTCGAGGTCGGCGACGGAGGCGGCGTCGTAGACGCGCTCGATCGGGATGCCGGAGTCGTTCTCGAGCGTCGCGTCGATCTCGGGCCGGGGGATTCCGGCCGCTCGGTCGGCCAAGCGTCCTCCGGGGGGTCGATCGAGTGCAGCGGGCGGTGGCCCGGCGACGGGATCGACGCTACCACACCCACCGGCGGACGAACGGCGCCGGGCCGTCGCGTCGCACCCCCGACGCCTCCGGGCGGGCGCCTGGGCGCCCGCCCGGAGATGGCGCTCGGGCAGGCCTAGAAGAAGCCCTGGTTCGGAGGGCCGGGCGCCGGCGTCGCGGGCTTGCTCGGGGTCGGGGTGCTCGGGCCCGGGAAGCAGGCGGTGCTCAGCAGCAGGTAGCCGCCGCGCCCGCGCGGGTTGCCGGGGCCGGTCTTGATCAGCCGGAAGCCCGTGGGCACCCTGACCGGCGTCTTCCAGGGGCCGAAGCTGCACTTCACCGGCCGCGTCGTCGCCTGGACGTTGGGGAAGCAGAGGCGGTTGACGGCGAGGTATCCGCCCTTCCCGACGGACTTGGCGCCGGTCTTCACGAGCACGAACCCGGGCGGCAGGCTCCGGTGCGGGGGCAGGCCCCAGGGTCCGATCGAGCAGCGCTGGTCGCCCGTGCCGCCGGTGCCGCCGACCGGCGGTGTGGCGAAGGTCTTGTCCTCGCCGAGCACCGACACGCCGGCGTCCGTGATCGCGCTGAGCCGATAGTGGTAGGTGGTGTTGGGCTGCAGCTTGAAGATGTCCGAGCTGATCTGGATCGGCCCGACCGTCGCCGCCGTGCGCTTGCCGGCGGCGTGCAGCGCGTAGGCCGTGGTGGTCCCGTACTGGAACACGTAGAGCACGGCCTGGCCGTTGGGGTTCACGGTTCCGGTGAGCGTCGCGGCGGTCGGAATCGCCTGCGACACCTCGCCCGTGATCACCGTCGGCGGCCCCGCCGGCGCAGGAGGCGTGACGGGTCCCGGGCCCGTCGGGGTCGGGTTGGGCGTGCCCGCAACCGAGGTCGTGAAGGTTCCATCGGCCCCGTAGACGACCCCGCCCGCGCTGTTGCCGACCAGGCGGAAGTGGTAGAGCGTCGAGGGCGTGAGACCCGTGAGGTTGGCGGTCACGTTGGTGACGCCGGACGCGCCGGGCACGTAGCCGAGCGGCGTCATGCTCCCGTACGTGTCCGCCGTGCCGTACTCGAACACGTACCCGGTGTCGATGCCCTTGGGGTCGATCGAGCCGGCGAGGGTCGCGGCGGTCGAGCCGATCGCGGTCGCCTGGCCGGTGGTGGGCACCGGGGGCGTCGGGGGGGGAGGCGGTGGAGCGCCGCCCGCGGTCGTGAACGTCATGTCGCCGCCGTTGATGATGCCGGCGAGGCTCTCCACGACGAGCCGGTAGTGGTAGAGCGTGCTGGGCTGCAGCCCGGTGACGTTCGCCGAGGCCTGGGCGTCCCCGGCATCCGAGGCGACCGGCTTGGTGCCGGTGCGGCACAACCCGCTGGCGCTGGCGCAGCCGAGGTAGTCGGCCGCGAGGCCGTACTCGAAGTGGTACCCGCCGTTCGCGACGCCGTTCGCGTTCGCGGTGCCGGTCAGCGTGACCGTGGTGGTCCCGACGTTGGTCGCGGGCCCGGTGGTCGCGCTGGGGTTGGCAAAGTTCTGGGCCGGCGTCACAAACGTCTGGTCGGCGCCCTGGGAGGTGCCCGAGGGGTTCGTGGCCGTGATCCGGTAGTGGTAGGTCATGCCGGGCTGGAGCCCGGTGATGGCCCCGCGTGCCGTGAAGTCCGTCGTGCCGGCGCCGGCCTGGCCCGGGTTCGCCGGCGCGACACCGCCGGTGTACGTGGCCGTCAGGCCATACTGGAACTGGTAGGTCGTGGCCTCGCCGTTCGGGTTCACGGTGCCGGTCACCGTGGCACCGATCGAGCTGAGGCGGCTGATGCCGCCCGTCGTGACCGTGGGGTTCGCCGCCGCCGCGACGCCGGCGGTCGCGCAGAGCAGCGCGAGCGCAAGGAGTAGCCGTCTGACTGCAGAGCCGATCATTTGCGTCCTTCGTCCGTGGCCCCCTGATGATACGTGTGCGATCGGCTTATGCCGCTCAGACGTGTCACGTCGCGGGCGGATGCGCCGCCGGCGGACGGCTCGGGCGGGCCCAGCGGGAAACTTCCTTCGCCCCTGCGGCCCCCGGCGCCCCGAGCCGCCCGGCGCCCCCTGCGAGATCGTCGATCCGCCGCATCACAGCCTGCCCTCGCCGGGACTAGAATGGCTCCTCGTGCCAGAGGTCCTCGTCACCGTCCACCTCTTCGCCTCCCTGCGGGAGGCCGCCGGCACGGGCCGCATCCGGTTGAGGCTGCCGGAGGCGACCCCCGTGGGCGCGGTCTGGGGCCATCTCCCGGAGCCGGTGCGCACGCGCTCCGACCCTCCGGACGGCATGCGCTACGCGCTCAACCACGAGTGGACGCTGCCCGGGGCGCCGCTGCGGGACGGCGACGAGGTCGCGCTGGTACTGCCGGTGTCGGGCGGCTGACGGAGCGCGCCCGTGATGGTCGCCCTGTCCTCGATCCCCCTCGATCTGGCCACGCTGGTCCAGGCGGCGACGGATCCCGAGCACGGCGGCCTGGTGACGTTCATCGGATCGACGCGCCGCGAGTCGGACCGGCGGCCGGTGCGGACGCTGGTGTACGAGGCCTACGAGGAGCTCGCCCTGCGGGAGCTGCAGGCGATCGCGGAGGAGGCGGCCGCCCGTTTCGGGGCTCGCCTCGCCGTCGCCCACCGCACCGGCCGCGTGCCGGTCGGTGAGCCCAGCGTCGCCGTCGCCGCCTCCGCGCCGGGACGGCCCGAGGCGTTCGCCGCGTGCCGCTACGCGATCGACGAGCTCAAGGCGCGCGCGCCGATCTGGAAGCAGACCGAGTTCGCGGACGGCCAGACCACCTGGCTGGACGGCTGCCAGGACCGCGAGCACGGCCACTGGGCCGAGGAGGGCGCGCCGGGCGAGGGGCAGGGGCCGCTGCCCCGCGCGTCCGTGCGGGGTGGCCGACCCGCGTAGGAGCCTGCCCTCGGTCGACGCCGTCCTGGCGACCCCGGGCATCTCCGAGCTGATCGAGCGCCATCCGCGCGCCGTCGTGGTGGAGGCCGTCCGCGCGGCGCTTGCGCTCCGCCGCGACCGGCGGGCGGGGGCGGAGGGGCTGGCGGAGGAGGTGGCCTCGGCGCTGCGCCCCTCCCTGCGGCGGGCGGTCAACGCGACGGGGGTGATCCTGCACACGAACCTGGGGCGGGCGCCCCTGGCCGACGAGGCCGTGGCGGCCGTCGCGGAGGCGGCCGGCGCGTGCACGCTCGAGTGGGACCCGCAGGACGGCGAGCGCGGCTCCCGGCACGTCCACCTGGAGGCGCACCTGCGCGCGCTGACCGGCGCGGAGGCGGCCTGCGCCACCGGCACCAACGCCGGCGCGGTGCTGCTCTCGCTCGTCGCGCTGGCCTCGGGCGGCGAGGTCGTGGTCTCCCGAGGCCAGCGGGTCGAGATCGGCGGCGGCTTCCGCATCCCCGAGGTGCTGGCGGCCTCCGGCTGCCGGCTGGTGGAGGTCGGCACCACCAACCGCACCCGCCTCGCCGACTACGAGCGCGCGATCGGCCCCGCCACCGCGGCGCTGCTGCGCGTGCACCCCTCCAACTTCCGGGTCGTGGGGTTCGCCGAGGAGGTGCCGCTGACGGAGCTCGCGGCGCTGGCCGGGAGCCGCGGCCTGGCGATGATCGACGACGCGGGGAGCGGCGCGCTGACGGCGGCCGGCGACGCGGGCCCGTGGGCCGACGAGCCGGACGTGCGGGCCAGCGTCGCCGCCGGAGCCGATCTGGTCTGCTTCAGCGCCGACAAGCTCCTCGGCGGCCCCCAGGCCGGGCTGATCGTGGGCACGGCGGCCGCCGTGGGGCGCGCGCGCGCCCAGCCCCTGATGCGGGCGCTGCGCCCGGGCAAGCTCACGATCGCCGCCCTCGAGGCGACCCTGCGCCTGCACCGCGACCCCGCCCTCGCCCGCCGGCG
>JAWVEW010000298.1:0-4211 GCA_033856495.1 Miltoncostaeaceae bacterium
CGCGCGAGCAGGTCGGGCACCTGGGAGTGGTCGACCGTCCCGAGGTGCTCCACCCCCGGCGGCAGGGCGCCCGGGTCGCCCGGGCCCACCAGCAGCAGCCGCGCGCCGGGCGCCCGCACCAGCGGGAAGGCCTGGAGCATCAGGTCCAGCCCGCGCCGGGGGCCGAGCCCGCCCACGTACAGCGCGATCGGCCCCGCCGGCGACCCCGGCGGCGGGAAGCGCGAGGCGAGCGGGTAGTTGGCGACGCTCACGGCCCGCGCCCCGGCCGCCGCCATCCGGGCGGCCAGGTCCTCGTTGGCCGTCACGGCCGCCGCCAGGCGGCGGGCGCCCGCGCGCTCGGCCCGCTCGGCCAGCGCCGCCACCGCCGCCCGCAGGGGCGCCGGCAGCCAGGCCTTGGTGCGCGCGGTGTGTCCGAGGTACTCGTGGACGTCGTAGACCACCGGCCGCCCGGTGGTCCGCGCCAGCCACAGCGCCGCCGGGATCAGCTCCGGGTCGTGGACGTGGTAGAGGTCCGCGTCCAGGCGGCGCGCGGCCCGGGCCAGCCGCCAGCCGGCCGCCAGGCGGCGCGCGCGAGAGCGCGCCGGCACGGTCAGCGCCCCCACGCGCGCGTCCGCGCCGGCGGCCCGCAGCGCCGTCACCTCCTTGTGGAGGATGCGCACGTCGTTCGGCCGGTGGACCGTGGTGAGGTGCAGGGCGCGGACGCCGTCGAGGCGCGCCGGCGCCGGCGCGGGCGGCGCCACGGCCGGGCCGAGCTCGGCGCCGCGGGCGGCGAGGTCGTCGAGCAGCCGCTGCCAGGTCGCTCCGTAGCCGGGCGCGCGGTCGTCGGCGAGGAAGGTGTTGTGCCACAAGAGCGCCGCCCGCCCGCCGCTCTCGCGCACCCGCTCCAGCACCGCCAGCGCCCGCGTCCGGGCGCCCTCGGCGTCGAGGCCGAGCCGGAACCGCAGCTGCGTGTCCATCACCGCCAGCGGCAGCAGGGTGAGGCGGGCGGGCCGCTCCTCGCCCACCAGGTAGGGCCGGAACGGCCGCGCGATCCCGGCCGCGAAGCCCGGCGCCTCGCTGAAGCCCAGGCTCGCGTCGTACTCGGCGCCGGCCGCCTCCAGCCAGCGGACCGTCTCGTGGTAGCGGAAGCGCAGGTAGTGGAAGCGCACGCCGGCCACCGGGCCGACCTCGGCGCGCAGGCGCTCCAGCTCGTCCGCCAGCGCGGCCGGGCTCTCGGAGGAGGCGAAGGCCGCGTGCAGCCCCACCTCGCCGCCCGCCGCCCGCACGGCCGCTGCCAGGTCGCGCCGGCGGCGCTCGTAGAGGGCGCGCGGCGTGCCGTCCAGCCGGTGGGCGTTGCGCCCGATCAGGAAGACCGTGCTCGCGAGGCCGCGCCGGGAGGTGGTCTCGAGCAGGTCGGGGACGTTGTCCCAGGGGTCGGGCCCCAATAGGCCCGCCAGCCCGCGCGGCCCGCCGCGCAGCGCCATCCCCGCGATGCCCCGCAACGTGCGCCGGCGCAGCCGGTCGATGTCGTGGGTCAGGGCCACGCTCCAGCCCGCGGGCGCCGGCAGGCCCAGCGCCCGGCGCAGCGCGCCCAGGTAGCCCTCGACCGGCGGCTCCTCCAGCTCGAGGCCCGCGATGCGCCCGAACGCGCTCTCGGCCAGCGGCAGCCGCCCGAAGCGGTCGCGCGCGGCCACCCGCAGCTCGTCCCAGCGGGCGAGGAGGTAGAAGGCGCTCGCCACCAGGTCGCCGGGGATGGGCTGCTCTCCCGTCGTCCGCGCCGGGGGGAAGAGCAGGGTCAGGCCCCCCTGGGAGCGGTGGACGCGCGGTCCCGGGAAGGGCTGCGGGCCCTCGAAGAACGCCTGGGCGTCGGGCTGGAGCGGGATCCAGGCCCCGGACGCGGGAGGCTCGGGGGCGTAGACGAGATCGGCTCCCGCTGCCGACTCCACGAAGGCGGCCCGCCGGCCCAGCGCCTCGGCCATCGTCTGCAGCACCCACCGGGCGCGGGGCAGGAACCGCTCCCGGCAGCCGGCGACGGCGATCCGGAGCTCATCCACGGCGGGCCAGCCGGCGCAGGTGGGCCAGCGCCGGGCGGGGATCGCGCGGGTCCAGCACGCCGTCCATCAGCGGCGGGCGGATGCTCTCGAGGAACGCGCGGGCGCCCCACTGGCCCCGCGCCAGCTCGCGCGGGCTGGCGACCAGGTGCTTGGTGAGCAGCGCCCAGCGCAGGCCGTCGCGGTGCCCGGGCGCCCAGGTCCGGGGCGCGCCGATCGCGTCGAGGTAGCAGGCGTGCGCGACGTTCACCCCGGCGGCGGTGGCCAGCCCGATCCACAGCCACGAGCGCGGGTTCACCTCGATCAGGTTGTCGCGCCCGTCGCGGGGGTCGCGCTTGACCTCGACCTGCGAGATCCCGTGGTAGTCCAGCGCGTCGAGCAGCGCGTGGGCGCGGGCCGCCAGGTCCGGGTCCCAGCGGGACTCCGCGGAGCGGGCGGTGCCGAAGCGGGGCGGCCACTGGCGCAGCTTGCGGCCGGTGAAGGACGCGAGCGGCCGGCCGTCCGCGTCGCGGTAGCTGCCGAGCGTCCAGAGCAGCTCGTCGCCGCCCGGGATCACCTCGGAGACCAGCGGCGCGTAGGGGGCCGCCCGCTCCCAGGCCGCGCGCAGCTCCTCGAGGGTCGCGGCCTCGAACGCCTGGGTGCGGAAGCGCCGGCGGAACTCCGGGGCGTAGCGGGGCTTCAGGATCACCGGGAAGCGCAGCTCCCGGGCGACTGCGGCGAGGTCGGCCCCGTCGCGCGGGTCGACGGTGGCGGGCACGGGGAATCCGATCCGGCGCGCGGCGTCCTGCTGGACGCCCTTGTCGAGTACCCGCTCGAGCGTGGGCCAGGGGCTCCAGGGGCGCGCGAACCAGGCCGCCAGCCGGTCCTCCTGGGGCCCGATCGCCGCCAGCGCCTCGTCGTGGGTGGCGAAGAGGACGCCTCGGGCCGGCAGCGTCCTGCCCAGCTCCGCCAGCCCGTCGACGAACGCGTCGGGCTCGGTCAGCGGATCCGCGGTGCGGACCGCGCGGGCGTAGCGCGAGAGCAGGCCCAGCGCGCGCGGGTCGGCGTCGCAGGCGACGACCGGCACCCCCGCGCGGCCGAGGCTGCGAACGATGCCCAGCGCGTTCGGCCCGGAGGCCTGGAGGACCACCGCCGGGCTCGTCTCGGAGCGGCGCACGACCCGGCACGCTAGTGGACTCAGCGGACGGGGGGCCCGAAGCCGGTAACGGGAAGAATGGCGGCCACGGCTCCGACCGAGGACATGCCAATGCCGCCCGCCCCCGTCCCGCCCGAGATCGACGCCTTCCTGAGCCGCCCCAACCACGCGGTGGTTGCCACCCTGCGCCCCGACGGGACGCCGCACACGGCGGTCACCTGGTACGACTGGGAGGACGGCCGCGTGCTCCTCAACATGGAGGACACGCGCATCCGGCTGCGCTGGCTGCACCCCGGCGCGCCGCTCGCGCTGTCGGCCATCGACCCGGACGAGTTCTACCGGCACGTGAGCCTGCTGGGCCGCGTGGCCGAGGTCGGCCGCGACCCCGACCTGGCGAACATCGACCGCCTGTCGGTCCGCTACACCGGCGCCCCCTACGCCAACCGCGAGGCGCGCCGCGCGAGCGCCTGGATGGAGGTGGACTCCTGGCACGGGTTCGTGCCCGATGGCTACACGGTGCTCGGCCCCCAGGGCCGGCCCGGCAGCTGGGCCGGCTGAGCCCCGTCGGCGATCATGCTCGAGCGATGAGGCGCCTGCTGCCACGCCTGGGCCCGCTGGATGGCGACGGGCCCTCCCAGCACCTGCGCCCCCGCGGCGAGGGCGTCGAGCAGCGCGCGACCAACCTCGAGCTGTTCTTCGACCTCGTCTTCGTCTTCGCGGTCACCCAGCTCTCGCAGCTGCTCTTCAACCACCTCGACCTGCGCGGGCTGTGGCACACGACGGTGCTGCTGCTGGTCGTGTGGTGGGCCTGGACCTACACGACCTGGATGACCAACTGGTTCGACCCCGACTCGGCGGTCGTGCGCTGCGTGCTGATCGCGGTGATGTTGGCCAGCCTGCTGATGGCCATCGCGATCCCGGACGCCTTCGGCGACCGGGCGCTGCTCTTCGCCGCCGGCTACGCGGGTCTCCAGATCGTCCGCAACTGCTTCGTCGTGACCGTCGCGAGCCCGAGCACGCAGCTGCACGGGGCGTTCGTGCGCATC
>JAWVEW010000299.1:0-16909 GCA_033856495.1 Miltoncostaeaceae bacterium
TGGAGATCGACCTCGAGCTCTTCCGCAGCGCCGAGCGCACCAAGAGCGGCTTCGGGGGCATCAAGGTCTCGCGCGAGCCGCTGAGCGTGTGCCGCTGCGAGGTGCAGCCCACGTTCGAGCACCGCTGCGACCGGCCCTGCGTGAACCCCGACTTCCTGCTGTCCGCGCCGCGCCGGACCTACAAGGTCACGGCCAGGCGCGGGCCCGCCCCGGAGTAGCGACGCCGGAGCGGCGCTGGGACGGGGACCGCCGCGGCCACGGTGTGGCGGACGGCCGCAAGCTGGTCCCCGGCCTGCGCGAGCTGCTCGAGGTGCTCGAGCTGCCGGATTGGGTCGCCGAGCATCCCAAGGTGCACCTGCTGCCGCACGTGCGGCGGGCGTGCGCACGCGCCGACGCCCTGCTGGGGCTCGAGGTCGCGCGCGTCGACGCCGACGGCGCCCTCGAGCTGGTGCTGCGCTGGCGGGGCCGCGCCGGGGACGTGCGGGCCGTCCGGGCGGCGGCCTTCGCCCTCGTGGGCGAGATCGCCGAGAGCGCCTCCTACGTGCGGCAGCGGCGAGAGCCGCCGGCGGCGGACCTCGACGAGCCCGCCTCCGGGGCGCTCCTCACCTTCGAGGTCGCAACGGGCATGCTCGCGCCCGACACGTCCTTCGCGACTCACGGCCACACCCTCGTGCTCAGGGTGCTGGACACGGGCGGCTGACGGACCGGTAGCCTCCGCCGGTGCCCGAGCTCGCCGTCGCCCGGAGGTCCGCCGCCGCCTGGACCCCTTTCGCCGACTGGATGGCGACGGTCAACGACCTGCGCGGCGCCGCCGCGCTGCTGCGCTGGGATCGCGAGACCACCATGCCCGCGGCCGGCGCCGAGGGCCGCGCCCATCAGCTGGCCACGCTGGCCGGCCTCCACCACCGCGAGCTCGTACGGCCGGACGTCGACGACATGATCGGGCAGCTGGAGGCGGTCGAGCTCGACGCCCACCAGGAGGCGATGGTGCGCGAGGCGCGGCGCGACCGCGAGCGGGCGACACGCCTGCCGGAGGATCTCGTCCGGGCCTTGAGCGAGGCCTGCTCGCGGTCGGTCGACGTCTGGCACGAGGCGCGCCCGCGCAACGATTTCGCCGCCTTCGCCGCCGCCCTCGAGCCGCTGGTCGAGCTGAAGCGCGAGGAGGCCGCGGCGCTCGGGCAGGACGGCGAGCCCTCCGCCGCCCTGCTCGACGAGTTCGCGCCGGGGGCCAGGGCGGCGGATCTCGAGCCCGTCGTCGCCGAGCTGCGCCAGCGCCTGGCGCCGCTCGTCGCGGCCGCGGCCGAACGCCCGGCGTTCGAGCTGCCCCCGCGCCGCTGGCCTGCGGCGGGCCAGCTCGCGCTGGCCCGTGAGCTCGCGGCCGCGGTCGGATTCGACATCCGCGCGGGGCTGATCGCCGAGTCCGCCCACCCGTTCACCAACGGCAACCACCGCGGCGACGTCCGCTTCACGACCCGGGTGGACGAGCACGAGCCGATCGGCAACATCACCGCGGTGCTCCACGAGGCGGGCCACGCCCTCTACGAGCAGGGCCTTCCCGGCGCATACGAGCGCACCACCCTCTACGACGCCCCATCGCTGGGCGCTCACGAGTCGCAGTCGCGTCTCTGGGAGAACCACGTCGGCCGCTCGCCGGCCTTCTGGCGCTGGGTGGCGCCGGCGCTGCGCCGTCGCTTCCCGGAGGCGATGGCCGGCCTCGACGCGGCCGACCTTCACCGGGCCGCGACGCTGGTGCGGCCGTCGCCGATCCGGGTCGCCGCCGACGAGGTCACGTACAACCTTCACATCGTCCTGCGCTTCGAGCTGGAGGTGGCGCTCATGCGCGGCGACCTGGCGGTGCGCGACCTGCCCGGCGCCTGGGAGGAGGGACTCGAGCGGCTCCTCGGCCTCCGCCCGCCGAGCGACGCCGACGGCGTGATGCAGGACATCCACTGGGCCGACGGGCTGATCGGCTACTTCCCCACCTACACGCTGGGCAACCTCTACGCGGCCCAGCTCGCGGAGGCCTTCGCCGAGGCCCACGGCGACCTCGAGGCGCACGTCGAGCGGGGCGAGTTCGCGCCGCTGCTGGCCTTCCTCCGCGAGCGCGTGCACCGCCACGGCCGCCGGCTGCCGACCCCGGAGCTCATGCGCCTGGCCACCGGTCGGGAGCTGGGCGTGCACGCCTTCGTGGCCCACCTCACCGCCGCCTACGGGGCCTGAGGAGCGGGCCGGCGCTCGCCGGCGCGCTGGCCGGGCGCCCGGTCCCCGTCGGCCCGCACGCCTCGGGCGAGCGCGAACGCGCCCAGGCCGGCCGCGATCAGGCAGGCGATCGCGCCGAGCGCCAGCCCGCCGCGGGGGCTCACCCCGTCCGCCACGAGGCCCACGATCGGGCCCCCGAGCGGCGTGCTGCCCAGGAAGGCCACCGCCCACAGCGCCATCACGCGCCCTCGGAAGCCGGGGTCGCTGGTCAGCTGGAGGGTCGTGTTCCCGGTCGCCAGGAAGGTGACGCTGGCGGCCCCGACGAGGGCGAGCGCGGCCACCGCCATCGGCAGCGAGGGCGCCAGCGCCGCAAGGCCGAGCGCCGTCCCGAAGGTCAGCGCCGCCAGGCTCAGCGCGCGGATTCCGGTGCTGCCGCGGCCGGCGACGACGAGTCCGCCGACGATCGCCCCGGCGCCCATCGCCGAGGTGAGGAGCGCGTAGGTCCCGGCGCCGCCGTTGAAGGTGTGGTGCGCGAGCACCGGAAGGACCACCGAGAACTCGTAGGCGAGGGTGCCGATCAGGGCCAGCATGAGCAGCGGCACCAGCAGCCCGCCGTTGCCGGCGACGTAGCGCAGCCCCTCGCGGACCTGGCCGCGTGCGCGCAGGGCGGGCGGCGAGGGGTGCAGGGAGGATGCGTCCATGCCCGCCAGTGCGGCGAGCACGGCGGCGTAGCTCGCCGCGTTGACCAGGAAGCACACGCCGATGCCCACGGTTGCGATGAGCGCGCCGGCGACGGCGGGCCCGACCGCGCGGGCGGCGTTGACGAGGATGCTGTTCAGCGTCACGGCGTTCCGCAGCGTCTCGCGACCCACCAGCTCGAGCGCGAACGCCTGCCGGCCGGGGTTGTCGCAGGCGTTGACGAGCCCCAGCAGCGTGGCCAGCACCACGATCATCCACAGCTGCACGACGCCGGTGACCGTGAGCAGGCCGAGCGTCAGCGCCAGCAGCCCGAGCGCCGTCTGGGTGCCGATCAGGAGCCGGCGCTTGTCGGCGCGGTCCACGAGCACGCCGCCGTAGGGCGCCAGCGCGAGGACCGGGAGGAACTGGGCGGCGGCCACCAGACCGAGCGCGGTCCCGGAGCCGGTCATCTGGAGCACCAGCCAGGCCTGAGCCACCGTCTGCATCCAGGTCCCGACGAGGCTGATCGCCTGACCGGTGAAGTAGCGGCGGTAGTTGGGCGTCCCGAGCGCCGCGAAGGTGCCGCTGCCGGCGAGCCGGATCATGGTCGCGCGACCGGGGCCGCGGCGGGGGCGGCCTCGCCGCGCGGGGCGATGGACGACAGCCCCTCGAGCGCCGGCAGGGCGGCCAGGATGGCCCGCACCTGGTCCTCCGGCAGCTGCTGAAGGCGCCCGAGCAGCAGCCCGCCGTGGCGGGCGCGCAGCCGCCGCACCAGCCGCCGTCCGGCGGGGGTGGCCCGCACCAGGGTGCCGCGCCGATCGGCGGCATCCGGTGCGCGCACGGCCAGGCCCCGCTCATCGAGGTGGGCCAGCACCCGGGACAGCATGGTCGGGTTCAGGCCCTCCGCCGCGCTCAGCTCGCCGGCGCGCATCGGTCCGTGCCGGACCAGCGTTGCGAGGACGCTGGACTGGGCGGGGCTCAGCCCCTCCTCGGCGCTCGTGCGCCGCAGCTCGCGACCCAGCCGCAGTACCGCTCGCCGCAGCCGCTCCACCGACTCGTCGTCAGGTGCCTCGCCTGGTTTCGTCGCCGCCTCCGCCCGATGACAATTGCCTATCGGCAAGCATTATAGCGCGGGCCGGGTCCTCCACGCCCAGCGGGGGCGACGATGGGTTTGCCGGCGCCTGGCGCGGGGAACCCTCGGCGTCATGAGCACCCTCAGTCCCGAATACGAGGCCCAGCTCGAGGCCCTCCGCGCCAGCGGCTACGAGGTGTTCGGCCCTGCCCCCGCCTCGCCCACGCACAGGACGCCGGCCGTCAACGTCGACGATTCCGCCCCGGGCATGAAGGTCCTCATCAGCGAGGGCCACCGGATGGTCGAGGGCTACGGCGGCACCGCCGACGAGGCGGTCGCCGACGCCCTGGGCAAGCTCCCCGGCGTCGATCCGGACAAGCCGGTCCGCGGCGGCGCCTGAGGCGGGGCCGGGCCCGAGGCGCTCGGCCCCGGGCCCTGGCGAACGACGACGCGCCGATCAGTTGGACTGCGCCGCGCCGGCGTGCTCGGCCACACCCTGCATGTAGACCTCGAACGTCGCCCGGCTGAGCCGCTCCGGGGCCAGGCCGACCTCCCGGAACGCGGCGGGGAGCCGCGTCGAGAAGAACCGCTCCATCGACTCCTCGGAGTCCCAGATGCTGACCACGCGCCAGCCGCCCTGGAACTCGCCCCCCAGCACGTGTGTCGCGCCCGTCGGGGGCAGCGGCCCGGTGGCCCGCAGCGCCTTCATGACCTCGTCCGCCTGCTCCCGGGTCTGGCCGGGATTGTCGATGACCGCGCAGATCGCCATGTCCGCTCCTCGCCGTGGTGGATGACTCGGGTGCGACGCTAATCGCGTGCACCGCCCGTGGCATCCGTGCGACTGCGGAGCCGCTACTGAGCGTGCTCGCGCGCCCAGGTCGCGAGCTGGGTCCGGTTGGCGGCGCCGACCTTCGCGAGCGCGTTCCGGACGTGGCTCTCCACGGTGCGGATGGAGAGCTGCAGACGGGCCGCGATCGCCTTGTTGGAGAGGCCCGCCGCCACCAGCGCGGCGACCTCGAGCTCGCGACCGCTGAGGCCCGCAGGCGCCGGTGCCGGCGGTCGGGGCGCGCCGAAGGCGAGGTCGACCGCCTCGTCGATCGCCAGTCGGCCGCCGTCCCTCCAGGCGCGCTGGAAGTCTGGCCCGAGGGCCGCCTCGCCCGCGCTGCGGACGCGCTCGATGCGCGCCTGGATGTGGAGCGGGAAGCTTCCGCCCACCCGGTCCCGGCCCGCGCAGGCGGCCGCCGCGACGCGCACGGCCCGCCCCCAGTCGGAACGCCCGATCACGCACGCCTGGCCGGCGAGCGCCATCGGAAGGACCGAGCTGTCTCGTGAGGGGCGCAGGAAGTCCACGGCCGCGCGGAAGTGGCGCGTGGCGCCGGTCGGGTCGCTCCCGGACGCCTCCGTGATGAGGCCGAGCCAGGTGTGGCAGGTCCCCTGCCCCCACCCGTCGCCCTCGGCCACGCAGATCGCGAGCGCCTCCTGCATGAGCTCCCGGCCGCTCGCGAGATCGCCCGCCGTCACGATGCCCGAGGCGAGCCCCAGGAGTGCGCGGGCCTCGCCGCGCCGGATCCCCAGCTCCCGGTGCAGCTCGCGGCTTGCCCGGAACCGTCGTTCGGCGTCGCCGAGGGCGCCGCCGAAGACGTCCGCGAGGCCCTGGAAGAACGACGTCCATGCCGCCAGCGCCGGCTCGCCGAGCTCGGCGCTGAGCTCGGCCGCCTCGCGCAGCGCGCGGCGCGCCGTCTGCAGCTCCATCCGCATGGCCGCCAGCTGACCAGCGGTGATGAGACCGACGATCCGGTGGCGATCGCGCACGGTGCAGCGCTCCAGCAGCGTCTGCGCCAGGCGCAGGCCATCCGCCTGTCCGAAGCGGAAGAACAGATCGCGGGTTCCGCCGAGCAGGCGCAGCCCGGCGCACGGGGTCGAGGAGGCGGAGCGCTCCAACGCGGCGCGGACGTTCTCGTAGTCGTCGTCGAGGTCGTTGACGAGCCGCTGCGCGCCGGTCCTGAGCCATTCCTCGAGCGCGGGTGCGGCGAGAGCCGCGAGGTGGCCCAGGTGCCGCTCCCGCGCCGCATGCAGCTCCCCGGCCTCGACCAGGAGTTCCGCGGCGCGCTCGCGGATCGTCTCGAGCAAGCGGTACCGCGTCGTCCCCGGCCGCGTCGCCTCGACGGCTACCAGCGACTTGTCGACCAGGCGCGCGAGCACGTCGATCGACCCCGCGTCGGCGACGGCCAGCGCCGCGTCGGCGTCGAAGCTGCCCACGAACACCGAGAGGCTGCGAAACGCGCGCTGCTCCTGGCCGTCCAGGAGCCGGTAGCTCCAGTCGATCGTCGCCCGCAACGTGTGGTGGCGCGGCGGGGCGAGCCGCCCGGAGCCGACGAGGACCGGACGAGGATCGCCGAGCCTGGCGAGGATCTCCGAGGGCGACATCAGGCTCACCCGCGCCGCTGCCAGCTCGATCGCCAGCGGAAGCCGGTCGAGCCGTTCGCAGAGACGCGCGACGGCCGTCTCGGCCTCGCCGATCGCCAGGAACCCGGGGGAGCGCTGCCCGGCGCGCTCGACGAACAGGCGCGTCGCCTCGTCGGCCGCAAGCGGCTCGAGGCGCCAGACGACCTCGCCGTCGACGCCCAGCGGCTCGCGGCTGGTGGCGAGGACGCGCACCCCGGGGCAGGCCTCGAGCAGCGCGCCCGTCAGCCGCGCGCACGCCTCCACGACGTGCTCGCAGTTGTCGAGCACCAGCAGCGGCCGCGCATCGGCGAGCGCTCGCCGCAGCGCATCGGCGGCCGAGCCGCGCGGCGGGACGCCGACACCCAGCGCGCGCGCCACCTCGTCGGCGAGGGTGGCCGGGTCGGCGACCTTCGCGAGGTCCACGAGCCAGACCCCCCTCGGAGCGCGCGCGGCCTGGCGGCGGGCCACCTCGAGGCCGAGGCATGTCTTTCCGACTCCGCCCGGCCCGGCCAGCGTCACGAGCCGCGCGCGCCGCAGCGCCTCGCCGACGGCCTTGAGCTCGCGCGTGCGCCCGACGATCGAGGTCAGCGGGGCGGGAAGCTCATGCTCCCGACCCGGTCCGGCGAGCGGACTCCCTGACGTCCTCACGGCCATCAGGGAGGACGCTATCGCGCTCCTACATCCCCAGCGTCTGGACCAGCAGGAAGCCGTTCAGCCCGACGATCAGGAGCGCCACGACGACCGCGGCGATCGTGGTGCCGCGGCGGTTGACCAGATCGCCCATCAGCCCGCGGTTTCGGGTGAACATGACGAGCGGCACGAGCGCGAAGGGGATGCCGAACGACAGCGCCACCTGGCTGATGATCAGCGCCCGGCTCGGGTTGAGCCCGATCGCCAGCAGGATCAGCGACGGCGCCATCGTGATCGCCCGCCGGGCGAACACGGGGATCCGCCGGTCGACGAACCCCTGCATCACCACCTGCCCGGCGAGCGTCCCGACCGACGAGGAGGCGAGCCCGGAGGCCAGCAGGGCGACGCCGAAGAGCACGGGCGCGTGGTGGCCGATCGTCTGCCCCAGCGCCCGGTAGGCCTGGTCGAGGTCCTTGATGCCGGTGAGGCCCCCGCCGTGGAAGGCGGCCGCGGCGGTGACCAGCATCGCGATGTTGATCGCGCCGGCGATGCTCATCCCGATGATCACGTCGGCGCGCGCGAACCGCAGGATGCGGCGCCGCTCCGTCGCATCGGCGCCCATGACGCGGTGCTGGGTGAGCGCCGAGTGCAGGTAGATCACGTGCGGCATCACGGTCGCGCCGAGGATGCCGGTCGCCAGCAGGACGCTCTCGGTGCCCTGGAAGCCGGGAACGAAGAGGCCGTGGGCGATGCCCGACGGGCTGGCGTCGGCGAGCAGGAACTGGAGCGCGAACCCCGCCACCACCACGAGCAGCAGGATCGCGATCCCGATCTCCAGCGGGCGCAGCCCGCGCCGCTGCAGGGCGAGGATGGCGAACGACGCCACCGCGGTGACGCAGCCGGCCCAGAAGAGCGGGATGCCGAACAGCAGGCTCATCCCGATGGCGGCGCCCACGAACTCCGCGAGGTCCGTCGCCATGGCGATGAGCTCGGCCTGGACCCACAGCGCGCGCGAGACCTTCCGCGGGAAACGGGCGCGGCAGACCTCGGGGAGGTTCATCCCGGTCGCGATGCCGAGCTTCGCGGACAGCGTCTGGACCAGCATCGCCATCAGGTTGGCCGCCAGCACCACCCACAGCAGCGTGTAGCCGAACTGAGAGCCGCCCGCGACGTTGGTGGCGAAGTTCCCCGGGTCGACGTAGGCGATGGCGGCGATGAAGGCGGGCCCCAGGAAGGGAAGGAGCCCCCGGAACCCCCGCTGCTGCCCGCGAAGCGACCGGCGCGCGGCGCGCGCGGTCCTTCCCCCCGCGGGGAGAGTCCACTCGGCGCCGGCCCGCGCTGCCTCGGTAGCCACGCCGGGAGTATGAATTAGTTGCGGCTAACTCGCCAGTCAGATGAAACTAGCGACAGCACGGGGCCGGAGAGCCCCGTGTCGTGGCGCTCTCCGAGGGTCGTGCCCGGCTACTTCAGGCAGAGCCTGGTGTCGTCGTTGGAGAGGACCGGGTGGACCACCGAGCGGTGCGCGACATCGACGCGCGGTGAAGAGAAGGCCGAGACCTTCTGGGTGGTGAGCCCGACGAGGGAGGCCTGCGCCCGGTCGGCGCGGGCCTTGGCCGCGTCTGGACGAGCTCGAGATCGCGGCCGAACTGGGCGGGGCACTCGACCAGCTCCATCGCGCTCTTTTCGGCAGATCGCCTGCCGCACCGGCCCGTGTTGGTCTGGGCCGTGGGCGGGCGGGTCGGTCCGCTGAGTCGCTCAGCAGCCGGAGCCGGGGTCGCTCGGGCTCGTCGGCTGGAGCGGGCACTCGTGCCAGGCGGTCCTGTAGTAGAGGGCCATCGTTGATGCCTGAAGGGTGCCGGCGCGCGCGTCCCAGAACACGTTCGTCACGTTGTTGATGCTGACCACGTTGCCGGCCACGGCGCCGTAGAAGTTGGCGGTGTTGCTGAGCTGGATGGTCGAGTGCGGGGCGTAGACGCTGCCGTAGAAGGCGGTGTTGTTGGCCAGCGTGACGACGTTGGTGTTGCTGTTGCTCCCGTAGACGTAGATCTGCAGCGCCGTCGGGTCCTGCGAGCTGTTGACGAAGCTCGCGCCGTTGGACATGGTCAGGGTGCCGCTGCCGGCGGGACATCCGGAGTTGGGGTCGTCCGGCGAGTCGATGAAGATCTGCGCCTTGACGCCGGCCGCGAGGGCGATCGTGGTGTTGTTGGCCGCGGTCAGGCTGCAGAAGTTGTAGAGCCCGCCGCCGAGCGTGATCGCCCCGCCGTTGCCGAGGCTCAGCGCACGCGTGGATGGCGTGTAAGTGGTCTTGACGGAGACGTCGAGGCCGCTCGAGATCCGCCCGTTGTCATTGACCGTGGCCGAGTTGCCGGGGTTGACGTTCGCGAGCACGTACGGCCCCTGGGCCGCGGTCCGGGTGGTCACCGGTCCCGGGCTCGCGTTGACGTTCGGGGTCAGGGTCGCGGCGGGGCCGAGGAGCGTGGCCGAGGCCGACGCGTTGTTCCCGAAGGAGATGGTCCCGTCCGTCCCCACGCTTGCGGTGAGATGGGCGTTCGGGGCCACGGTGACGCTCTGCAGCCCGATGACGCCCGGCAGCGGGTAGAGCGGTGTCGCGACGAAGGCCGCCAGGCGCGTCTGGAGGCGCCTGCTGACGCCGTTGACCGTCCCGATGGCGGTGACGCAGCGCTGGGAGAGCGCGATCTGGTTCTGGAGGGCGAGCCCGGCGCAGGTGCCCAGCGCGAGGGCACTGCTGGTCCAGAAGGTGAACGTGCCGCCGTTGCCGAGCGCCTCGGGCCCGTCCGGCCCGCACCAGCCGCCGGTCGGGGAGACCACCACGCCGGTGACGCACATACCGTCGGCGGGCTGCAGCATGCTCAGGCGGTAGGTGGCCGTCCGCAGGCCGGCCTCGGCGGCCTCGAGGGCCTGCTTGGAGTTGACGTCGTGGTTGGAGTTGCCCGCCAACTGCGTGGCCGCAGCGAGGGCGACCACCGCCAGAAGGGTCATCACCAGCATCACCAGCATCACCAGGATCATGGCGACCCCCTCCTGGCCCGCCCGCGGACGTCGGAGGGCGCGCCGGGAGACCGCGCCGGCCGGCGCTCGGTCGGATCGCCGGACACTCACTGGGAGTTCAGCTGGACGAGGGACTTGTAGCTCGGGTGGTCGTACACGATCACGATGTCCGAGGAGGAGGACTGGTCGATCCAGAGCCGGACGCCGACGCGCAGGCCCGGTGCCAGCGCCACGCCGGTCGAGGCGAAGCGGAAGGTGAAGGAGATCGCCGAGAGCGCGGCCGGCCAGGCGTTGAAGGGATACGCGATGGTCAGTCCGATCGGCGTCGGGGGCAGGGAGATGAGGTTCGCGATGGAGCCGGCGACGGCGTAGAGGCGGAGACAGAGCGTCACGGGGCCCGTGAATCCGCTGAGGGTCTGGCTGAAGAGCGTGATCCCGCCCTCGCCGGTCAGCGTGCTGCCGGTCGGGAGCGGCGGCGTGACCCACATCTCGCCCTTTGTGTTGTCGATGCCGCTGAGGAGCCCTCCGCAGAGGGTTCCCGAGTCGCGCCGCAGCACCCTCCCGCCGGGATAGGCCCCGGGCTGGTCGGTCGAGTAGCCGTAGAGGGGCGGGGGCGGCGTCTGGTCGGGAGTCGGGCTCGTGCCCATCAGGTCGGGCTTCGGACAGCCAGCGGTCGTGAGCAGGGTGCACAACAGGCCCGTCAGCCCGGCGATGGTGGGGTGCGTGGAATGGCTTGCGCTGATCGCCTGGTAGGCGCCGAGCGGCGCCGGCGTGTCGTAGAGGAACCAGCTCACCGCGGTTCCCTGGCCGATTCCGCCGGTGCAGTCGACGGTGGCTCCGAGCGCGTCCTGACAGGTCGTGGACGGGCTCGCAAGCGGATTGCTCACGCCGTTCTTGATGTATCCGGCCGGCGCGGCGTTCGGATCGGTGACGTAGGTGGACAGCATGATCGGCGTCTTCGGGCCGCCCGTGCCGTTGACCGTGACCGCCACCGTCACGCGCTTGAAGTCGCTGGCCGCCGGGCAGCCGCTGCCGCAGCCGGCGTCGGCGCTCCAGGTGACGAAGTCGGCGACCGTGCCGCTCAGGCGGCCGTCGCTCCAGGTGGTGGCCGCGGGCGGGAGCGCGCCGCCGGTCGGGTCGATCACGAGCTGTTCGCTCGCCGCGCCGGTGCGATCGAGGGCGAGCGTCGGCGACGGGCCGGCCGAGACCGCGAAGTACGGGCTCAGGGGCGCCGTGGAGTGCACGGGCGTTCCGAGCAGGGCGACCTGGCTGTAGCTCATCGCCTGGATCCGCTCGATCTCGAGTTGCCCGCGGTGGATCATCACCTGCTGGCGCTCGGATGTGGAGATCAGCTTCCGGGAGCCGCCGATGGATGTTGCGATCGCGAGCACCCCGATCAGGAGGAGGACGACCGCCACCATCAGCTCGATCAGCGTGAAGCCGCGCTGACGGCGGACGCAGGCCGCGTCGGTCCCTGATCGGGGCGCGCGCACGTCAGCCGCCCAGGTCCTGGTTTCGCAGGTAGGCGCCGTCGGCGAGCACGATCGCGTGGGCGGTCCCGGGCGCGGACGACCGCTCCCCGGCCGCCGGCAGCTTGACGGTGACGCTGATGAACGTCGGCGCGATCGCGTTCGGCGTGTAGGAGAAGACCGGGTCCGCCACGGTGCCGTTGAGCAGACGGGCGATCACCGGCTGGCCCGAGGCGGCCAACGGGAGGGCCGCGCCGACTGCCGCCTGCACGCGCATGCACTCGCGGTAGGGCGTTCCGGCCTGGACGACGTCGCACTGATAGAGGACGTGCTGATCCTGGCCGCCGAGCGTCACCCTGAAGTCGACGGCGTTCGGGGTGGTGCCGATGATCGCCGCCGCCTGCCGGATCTCCCGCACCATCCGCAGGAGGCCCGCATTGCCCTCCTGGAGCGCGTGGCTCCACTCCACGTCGTTGGGCACGATCCGCTGGGAGCTCTCGAACGTGGCCAGCAGCGCTCCGATCACCACCATCAGGATGCTCGTGGTCACGAGCAGCTCGACGAGCGTGAGGCCGGCCTGCCGGCGCCGCGCGAGGGCGCTCCCGGCGCCCGGCCCAAGCGGCGCTCCGGCCGGGCCGTGCGCCGCCGCCGCCGCGACCCGCCCACGACGACGCAGGCGGCCGCGAGCGCCCCGCGCGAGCGCGGCTCCCGCCCCCCCAAGCGGGACGATGAACGCGGCCAGGCGCCCGGCGGTGATGAGCCCCTCCAGCACCGCGAGGGCCACGAAGCCACCGCCGATCCCGCGGATGAGCTGGGTCGGTCGGCCGGGGGGCGGAGGCGGCGCGCGGCCCGCGCGCGTCCGATTGCAGCGCGGCCAGCGCGCTGGGGCTTCCTCCTGGGGGCGCGGTGCAGGGCCGGGCGCGGGGGCGCCGGCGGGCATCCCTGACCCTGGGTGGAGGCGGTGTACCAATGGTCTCCTCACCGGCTCCACCACTGGGCGTCGCCGCGGGCCAAATGATCCTGTCCTCCTGCTATCGGCCTCCGCGCGGACGGTTCGCAGCCGCGGAGCCCCCATTGTGGGTATCTCGGCCGCCGGCGTGGTCACGATGTTCGACGAGGATGAGGCTGGCCAGTATCACCCCTGCCCATCCGGACGCGCTTCGGATCGGCAAGCGCCGGAGCGGACGCCCGAGCCCAGGAGCCCTTTGCGCCTGATGGGCGCGCCGGCCTGTGCGCTGGCGGGTAGCGGAAGCTCCACCCGGAAGGTGGCGTCCCGCCCCTCCCCGCCCTGCACTCCGATCGTCCCGCCGTGCGCCTCGACGATCATCCAGGTGATCCAAGGCCGAAGCCGCTGCCCAGGATCGCGCCTGAAGCGCCGCCTCGGTGCGGTCGGCAACCTCAGGATCGCCCGGTCTGGCTTCACGGCGGACGCTCACCCCGCACCAGCCCCCCGGGGGGGTGAACGTCAGCGCGTTGGAGACGAGGTGGTGATCCGCGAGAGCGGTTGGCCAGCCGGCCGACCGCGTCGAACTGGTACGTGAGCGCCTCTCTCGTCCAGGAACTCGCCTGGAAAGGTGCCGCCGCCGAAGCGACCGCGACCACCCCCCGTGGTCGGTCGTGATGTCCCATCTTTCGACGGGGCGTCAGCCGGGGGGTCATGTCCTTGGTCTCGTGGGAGAGCACCTGCTCGGCTTCGTCGAGGCAGGCGAGCAGGAGCTTGCACCACTTGCGGCCGAACCGGTTGTTGAGATCGAGGTGCGCGCGCCGGTGGGACAATTTCGAAGCTCTGCGGCCCAAGGCGCTCGGACCCGCTCGCAAGGATTTCTCGGCGACCGGGGAGGGTGCTGGGTGCTGCCGCGAACCGCCCGTGCGCTCTCCGCTCATGGAGGGCCGCCGGGGTCTGGGGCAGCGTGTCGACGTGGCGACGCTGCGGGTGGCCGACCCACCGCGCGCGGCGCCGTGCGGATCACGACACTACCCATCTCGAGAGCCTCCGCGGCACGAGGCCGCTCGAGCGCGCAGGTGCCCTTCCTCAGCCGCGCACGGCCACGGCCGCCGAGGCGCCGCCGTCGACGCCGGGGCCGCCGCGCGGCAGCCGCACCCGGTAGACGCCGCCCCCCCTGGTCGTCAGCCGGGCGCGCCCGCGGGTGTCCAGCCGGGCCGCCCCGACGGGCCGCCAGACGTAGGTGTCGAGGTCGAGGCGCTCGAGCCGCACCTCGAGGCCCGCCCGCGCCGGCGCCACGCGCGCCTCGACCGATCGGCCGACCCGGCGGGCGGACACCATGGGCCGCGCACCGACGAACACCGTCGGGCTGAGGCTGCCGCCGATCGACGCGCGCAGACGCGCGCGGCTGATCAGCGGCGGCGTGGTGGCGCGGAACGTGCCGGCGGCGTCCACGACGGCGGTGACGAGCGGCGTCCAGACGCCGGCCACCAGCCGCTCGATCGTCAGCTGCGTGCCGGCGTCGGCGCCGGGGACGACGCCGTCCAGCGCCGCGGTGTGGCCGTACGCCACCTCCGCCGGCGCGTGGAGGTTCACCCTCGAGACGGTGACCGTTCCGCGGATGTACTGGTGGAACCGGCAGTGGTACTCGAATGCGCCGACCGACATCGGGGCGACGACGCTGAACGTGTCGCCGGGGAACAGGGTGCCGGAGTCGAAGGAGCCCGTGTCCGCGGTGACCGTGTGGCGCCTGCGCCCCACGTTCGTCCACACGATCTTGGCGCCGGGCGCGACGACGAGATCGACGGGCGACACGGCCATGTCGTGGATCCCCACGGTCGCCGTCTCGGGCTGCCCGCCCGTGCCCCCAGGGGGCTCGGCGGCCCACGCCGGCTCGGCGGCCAGCGCGAGCGCGGCGAGCAGGAGCGCGCCGCGCCGGCTCATCGCGATACCCGGTAGAGCCCGATCATCCCGTTCTCCTGGTGGGACTCCACGTGACAGTGGTAGTACCAGGCGCCCGGCGCGTCCTCCCGGAAGCGCACCTGGAGGGTGGTCGAGGGCCCGGCCAGCTGCGAGTCGACGAACCGGCCGCTGGGATCCCGCCACCGGTGCCCGTGGACGTGGAACACGTGGAAGTTCTCCCCGATGGTGAGCACGTCCCACTGCACGAGATCCCCCACGCGCGCGTGGAAGGTCGGCGTGTTGCCGATGAACGCGCGCCCGTTGATCGTGTCGAAGCCGTTGTGCTCGGACAGGTAGACGATGAACTCGCGGTCCGGCTTCGGCTCGCGGCGCGCCCGGATAACGATCGCCCCGTACAGACCGAGCCCGATCGAGCGGGTCATGTCGACCGAGTGGTCGTGGTAGGGCCACACCCCCACCGACTCGGGGACCGCCCTCAGCCGGTACGTCCAGGTGCCGCCGTAGGGGACCTTCCCGTCACGCCCGCTCACGAAGGGGATGAAGGCTCCGTCGCTCGAGGGCGCGTAGCGGAAGGCGTGGAAGTGCATGGAGTGCGGGATCTTGTAGGTACGATCGAGGTTCTTGAAGTGGACCAGGACCAGGTCGCCAACGGTCGCCCGGATGGTCGGCCCGGGGATCCCGTCGTTGTCGCCGCTCTCGGCGGTGTTGGGGAAGGGCCGCTTCCACCCCGCCGTGAAGCGCCGGTAGACGACCGCCGTGAACTGGCGCTGGTCCGCCGGGATGCGGGTCCCCATCACCGGATCGCCGCCGTTCGGCGCGATGTCCCAGTGGGTGTTCACGGCGGCGATCCAGTACTCGATGGTCGCGGCGCGTGCCGGCGCCGCGGCCCCCAGAAGGCCGAGCAGGACCACCAGTGCCGCGAGCGGCGCACGGCGATGCGGACGGCGAGCCATCGGCGGGGCATCGTCCCCGGCGGGCGCCGATCGTGCAAGGGCCCGTGTGATGAAGCAACGATTCGCGCCCTGGGGTGTTGACCGGGGCCCCTGGTGGGAACGCATAATCGCTCCCACGGCCGCTTGCGGGCGCGTTCCCACCGTGGCCGACGACAAAAGGAGACGCACATGCGGTTGGTCCCGTCCCGCCGGGGAACGCTGGGCATCGTCGCCCTGGCCGCCCTGGCCGCGCTGCCGGCGGTGGCCCAGGGGGCTGTCGCGAAGGTCACGGTCGCCGGCTTCGTGAAGTCGCAGAACGCCGACCTGCAGTCCTACTACCCGACGCGGACGACCATCCACGTGGGCGATTCTGTGAAGTTCGTCTTCCAGGGGTTCCACACGGTCACCTTCCCCGCGAACAAGCGCGTGCCCCCGATCCTCCCGTCGCGCACGACCAACCCGGCGACGAACGACGCCGCCGGCGCGCCGTTCTGGTGGGGCGGGACAACGCCCCAGCTCATGGCCAACCCGAAGGTGTTCGGGCCGGTCGGCCGCGGAGTCGAGACCGGCACGCAGTTCCTGAACTCGGGCGTGCCCGGAGGGCCCGCGGCCTTCAGCTACACGGTCAAGTTCCCGAAGGCGGGGACCTTCAAGTACGGCTGCGGCCTGCACCCGAACATGACCGGTGTGGTGACGGTCGTTCCGAAGAAGGCCGCCGTCCCGAGCGCCGCGGACCGGGTGGCCCTCGGCAAGGCGGAGGAGACGGCCGACCGCGCCACGGTCACCAGTCTCAACAAGACGGGCGCCGCAAGGCCCGCAACGTCCATGACGATCACCGTCGCGCCCGGGACGAACCGGGCCACGCTCTTCCGGTTCTACCCGAGGAGGGCCACCGTTCCGGCCGGGTCGGTCGTGACCTTCAAGCTCTCCGGGCGGAACGAGGTGCACACGGTTTCCTTCGGGTCCGGTCCCGTGTTCCAGCAGGTGGGCCAGACCTTCGGCGGCGAGCCGCCGACGTTCCTGTTCGGCCCGATGCCCACGTACGCCACCCAGCCGCCGGCCGCCGGCATCCCGTCGGTGACGCCGACCGCGCACGGCAACGGCTACGTGAGCTCGGGCCTCCTCAGCGACACGGACATCCCGGGCCTGCCGCACACGTTCAAGGTGCGGTTCCCCACGCCGGGCACCTACCAGTACATCTGTTTCATCCACGAGGACATGGGCGCGATCATCGTCGTGACCTGAGTCGAAGCGCCCGGGCGGCGCCGCCGTGCGCGGCGCCGCCCGGCCCGTTCACACGGGCGGGGCGGCGCGCCGGCGATGCTGATTAGCATGGGGTCGCTCGCTCGGACGCCGTCCCCGGCGCCGCCGAGCGGGGGCGAGAGGACGCCCGGGCCGGTCGGCCGGGCCGCGTGCTCGCCGGTCCAACGTGGGAAGGAACGTCTGGTGCCAGAGGGCGTCGTGAAGTGGTTCTCCGCGGAAAAGGGCTATGGCTTCATCACCCCGGCGGAGGGGGGGAAGGATCTGTTCGTCCACTTCTCCGAGATCCAGGGCTCGGGCTACCGTAACCTCGAGGAGGGGCAGCGCGTGACCTTCGAGCCGCAGCAGG
>JAWVEW010000300.1:0-4524 GCA_033856495.1 Miltoncostaeaceae bacterium
CCTCACCGCCGGGGCGGCAGTCGCGGCGGCCGCCCCGGCGGGCACACGCACGCTGTCCTTCCGGGAGTCCGACGCGGGCTCCAGGTTCCACATCATCGACGAGGCCCCGATGTCGACGTCGCATGCCGAGCCGACCGCCTCCCTGGGGGACCAGGTGGTCCTCACCATCCCGCTGCTGAAGGGCAAGCGCGTGGTGGGCGCGATCCACGGCACCTGCATGATCACGGCGCCCCGGCGCACCTTCGAGGACAGCACGAGCCTCTGCCGGACCGCAGCCGTGCTCCGCGGCGGCCAGATCGTGTTCGAGGGGGTCCTCCGGGGCGGGACGCCCACGTTCGCGATCACGGGCGGCACCGGCGCCTACGCGGGGGCGCGGGGCACGTTCACCTCCAGGGAGCAGCGAGGCGGCGCCGTCGACACCTTCGTCCTGCTCCCGTAAAGGGGGCGGCGGCCCCGCCCCGCCGCCCTTCGCTACCCTCCGCCGGTGGCCGAGCCGCAGTACGTCTTCACCATGTACAAGCTGCGCAAGGCCTACGGGCCGGACCGCGTCGTGCTCAAGGACATCTCCCTGTCCTTCCTCCCCGGCGCCAAGATCGGGGTGCTCGGCGCCAACGGCGCCGGCAAGAGCACGCTGCTGCGGATCATGGCCGGCGAGGACACCGTCTTCTCCGGGCACGCGCAGCTCGCCCCCGGCGCCACCGTGGGCCTGCTGCCCCAGGAGCCCGAGCTCGACCCGGCGCTCGACGTGCGCGGAAACGTGGAGCTGGGCGTCGGCCCAGCGAAGGCGCTGCTCGCGCGCTTCGAGGGGATCGGCGCCCGCCTGGGCGAGGACGTGACGCCGGAGCAGATGGAGGCGCTGCTCGAGGAGTACCAGGAGGTGCAGGACGCGATCGAGGCGGGGAACCTCTGGGACCTCGACCGCCAGCTCGAGGTGGCCATGGACGCGCTGCGGGTGCCGGCGGGCGACGCCCCGGTGTCGATCCTCTCGGGCGGCGAGCGCCGGCGCGTCGCCCTCTGCCGGCTCCTCCTCTCGGCGCCCGACCTGCTGCTGCTGGACGAGCCCACCAACCACCTCGACGCGGAGTCCGTCGCGTGGCTGGAGCGCTTTCTGAGCGAGTACCGGGGCACGGTGGTGGCGGTCACCCACGACCGCTACTTCCTCGACAACGTGGCCGGCTGGATCCTGGAGCTCGATCGCGGCGAGGGGATCCCCTGGCGCGGCAACTACTCCTCCTGGCTTGAGCAGAAGGAGCGGCGCCTGCAGACCGAGGAGAAGCAGGAGTCGGCCCGCCGTCGCGCGCTCGCCCGCGAGCTGGAGTGGGCGCGCATGAGCCCGCGCGCCCGCCAGGCCAAGGGCAAGGCGCGGCTCGCCAACTACGGCCGGCTGGTGGCCGAGGACGGGCGCGAGCGACTGGGCCAAGTGGAGATCCGGATCCCGGCGGCGCCCCGGCTGGGCGACCTCGTGGTGCGGGCGGAGGGCCTGCGCAAGGGCTTCGGCGACCGCCTCCTGATCGACGAGCTCTCATTCTCGCTGCCCCCCGGGGGCATCGTCGGCGTCATCGGCCCCAACGGCGCCGGCAAGACCACGCTCTTCAGGATGATCGCCGGCGCGGAGGCGGTGGACGGCGGCTCGCTGACGCTCGGCCCCACCGTCCAGCTCGCCTACGTGGACCAGTCGCGGGAGGCGCTCGACCCGGTCCACACCGTCTGGGAGGAGATCTCGGGCGGCCAGGACGTCGTCCGCCTGGGCGGCCGTGAGGAGGTGCCCTCGCGCGCCTACGTGGCTTCCTTCAACTTCCGCGGCGCCGACCAGCAGAAGCCGGTGGCGCAGCTCTCCGGCGGCGAGCGCAACCGCGTCCACCTGGCCAAGATGCTGGCCGGAGGCGGCAACCTGCTGCTCATCGACGAGCCGACCAACGACCTGGACGTGGACACGCTGCGGGCGCTGGAGGACGCGCTGGTGAGCTTCTCCGGGTGCGCGGTGGTCATCAGCCACGACCGCTGGTTCCTGGACCGGATCGCAACCCACATCCTGGCCTTCGAGGGCGACAGCCGGGTGGTCTGGTTCGAGGGCAACCACGCCGAGTACGAGGAGCACCGGCTGCGCGTGCTGGGGCCAGAGGCGGCCCGGCCCACCCGCATCCGCTACAAGCGGCTGGCGAGCGCGCCCGGCGGCTGAGCAGCTCCACGGCGCCCCGCCTGAGTAGGGTGCAGGCGTGAGCGCCAAGCGCGTCCTCCTGATCGTCTCCGGCTCCATCATCGGGCTGCTCGGGTTGGTGGTGCTGGCGGGAGGCGCGGCGCTCCTGTGGGCGAACCAGGCGCTGAAAGACGACGACGGCTACTTCACGAGCCGGACGGAGCGCTTCCAGACGGGCGCCCGCGCAATCGTCAGCGAGAACCTCGACCTGACGGACATCCCCGGCGGCACCGACCGCTGGGCCGACCTGCGCATCCGCGCCAGCGGTGCCGACGGCCGGCCGATCTTCGTGGGCATCGCCCGGCGCGAGGACCTGCAGCGCTACCTGGCGGGCGTGCCCCACAGCGTGCTGACCGACGTCGATCCCGACTCCTTCCGGCCCACGTACCGGCAGGTGTCGGGCGAACGCGCCCCGGTGCCGCCGGGCGAGCAGCGGTTCTGGGCCGCCCGCGTCCAGGGGCGCGGGGTGCAGACGCTGACCTGGGCCGTGTCGGGCGGCAACTGGCAGATCGTGGCCATGAACCCCGACGGCAGCGCCGGGGTCGGCGTCGACGCGTCGGCCGGCGTCAAGGTCGCCAACCTGCTCGCAATCACCATCGGCCTGTTGGCGGCCGGCCTCCTGCTCCTGGGCGGGGGGATCACGATGATCGTCTTCGGGGCGCGCCGGCCGCGCGGTCCGCCGAGCTCGGGGGCGGTGATGGACCCGAGCGCCGCCGGGACCGCGGCGCTCGACCCCGACGGAGCGGCCCCCGGGCAGCTCCCCGCGCCTCCCGACCGCCCGCCGCCCAGCCACCCGGTCGACGTCACGGGCGTGCTGGACCCGCACCTGAGCCGCTGGCTGTGGCTCGTCAAGTGGCTCCTCGCCATCCCGCACTACGTGATCCTGTTCTTCCTCTGGATCGCCTACTTCGTGGTGACGCTGATCGCCTTCTTCGCGATCCTCTTCACCGGCCGTTACCCGAGGGACCTCTTCGAGTTCAACCACGGCGTCCTGCGCTGGACCTGGCGCGTCCACTTCTACGCCTACGACGCGCTCGGCACCGATCGCTACCCGCCCTTCACGCTCGCGCGGACGGACTATCCGGCCGAGATCGAGGTGCCCTACCCAGAGCGCCTCTCGCGCGGCCTGGTGCTGGTGAAGTGGTGGCTGCTCGCGATCCCCCACTACATCGTCGTCGCCGTCCTCGCCGGCAACTGGGTCTACGGCGCGGCGTGGGGCGACCGCTGGTGGGGATGGGCCTGGACGCCCGTCGGCGGAGGCCTCATCGGCATCCTGACCTTCTTCGCCGCGGTCGTCCTGCTGTTCACCGGCCGCTATCCGCCCAGCCTCTTCGACCTGGTGGTGGGCATGAGCCGCTGGGTCTACCGGGTGGTCGCCTACGCGACGCTGATGCGGGACGAGTACCCGCCCTTCCGCCTGGAGCGCTGATCGGCCCGCCCGCGCGCCAGCGGCCCGGCGCATAGAGTGCCCCCCGTGCGATTCCGCCTGCTGCCAGCGCTGCTGCTCGTCGCCGCGGCCGGCGGGCTCGTCGCCGTCGGTGCCACCTCCGGCTCGGGCGAGGGCGAGCGGGCGGCGCCGGCCGGGCGGTCCGAGACGGCGCGGGCCGCGAGGCCGGCGCCCAGGACCGCGAAGCCCACGCCGGCCCGACGCCGGGGGCCGTCGCCGAAGGGCCGGCTGAGCCTGCTGCGCGTCATCACGGGCGAGCTCTCGCCGAAGTCGGTGGTGGCCTCCCAGCGCGGGCTCGTCTTCGCCCAGAACATGATCTACCGCCACACGATCAGCGTGTACGACCGGCGCTTCCGGCTCGTGCGCACGATCCCGGACACGGTCGACCTCGCCCGGCTGGGACCGCCGGGCGCGAGCGGCGTCGTGCGGGGCGGCCCGGTCGAGGCGGCCTTCTCGCCCGACGGGAGCACCGCCTACGTCTCCAACTATTCGATGTACGGCCCCGGCTACGGGCGCCCGGGCGACGACGTCTGCTCGCCGGGCTCCGGCATCGACCCGAGCTTCGTCTACCGGATCGACGTCCGGCGCCTGCGCATCGACCGCGCGATCAAGGTCGGCTCCGTCCCCAAGTTCCTGGCCGTGACCCCCGACGACCGCTACGTCCTGGTGAGCAACTGGTGCACCTACGACCTGAGCGTGGTGAGCGTCGCGCGCGGCCGCGAGCTGCGGCGCATCCCGCTGGGCGCCTACCCGCGGGGGATCGCGGTCGGGCCGGGCGGCCGCTACGCCTACGTGGCGGTGATGGGCTCGCGGGACGTCGCCCGCATCGACCTGCGCGACCTCTCGGTCGGGTGGCTGCGCGGCATCGGCAGCGCCCCGC
>JAWVEW010000301.1:0-4610 GCA_033856495.1 Miltoncostaeaceae bacterium
GCTTTCCCTCCTCTACCTGCTCTTAACGCCGGTCGTCATGCCTGCCACCCTCGCCGCGTACTCCGTCGCCGGCGAGCGCGAGCAGGGGACTCTCGAGCCGTTGCTCACCACGCCTGTTCGCAGGCAGGAGTTCATCCTGGGCAAGGCGGCGGCGGTCATGATCCCCACGCTGGCGCTCTCCTACATCCTGTTCGGGCTCTTCTTCGCCGCCGTTGGCCTGTTTGCGCACCCCGTGGTCGCCTCGGCAGTGTTCCACGACGGTCCGGTCGTTCTGGCGCTCTTCCTCCTTGCTCCCCTCGTGGCCGGCTGGGCCGTCGTGGCCGGAATGGCGGTGTCTGTCAGGGCGCGCGAAGTCCGCGTCGCCCAGCAGTTGGGAATGCTGGCGAGCGTTCCGGTCCTTGGCGCGGTCGCGCTGCTCGCGGTCGGTGTGATCCATCCGACCTTCACGGTCGCAGTCGAGTTCGCGGCCGGGCTGCTGGCGATCGATCTGCTGGCATTGCGGATCGTCTCCCGGATGTTCGACCGGGAGCGACTCGTGACCGGTACCAGGGCCGCCAGATCGCGAACGTCTCGGGAAGCGCAAGGGCCGGCGAGCTCGGCTCCTCGGTCTCGAGCGTCCAGCGGAGAAAGGAGCACCGTGACCGCAGCGACACTCAAGCTGTCACGAAAATGGGGAGGACTCATCGATCGAAACCGAGAGTGGCAGGTCGAGATCGACGGCAAGAGCGTGGGCCATATCGCCAGCCGACAGACGGTCGAGGTATCGGTCGAGCCGGGGCGTCACACGCTGCGCCTCAGCACGCATCGGCATTTCAGTCCAGAACGGTCCTTCCAAGCTTCGGGCGGGCAGGTCGTCAGCTTCAGGTGTCGCGCCGCGACGTTGTGGCCGCTGTACGTGGCCGCGCTCGTCAAGCCAGACCTCTGGATCTCCCTCAAGCAGGAGTGAGTTCCGCAGAAGCGCAGGGCCGTCCGCGGGGGACGTCTAGCTGCTGCAGGAGAGCATCGAGCGCCCCACCCGGGAGCGCGCCCACTCGGGCCGCCGGGCCGAGAAGCGCCGGCGACCCGGCTGCTCGTCGTAGGGGCGGCGCAGCACGTCGAGCAGCTCCCAGAGCAGGGCGGTGTCCCCCGCCTCGGCGGCGTCGATCGCCTCCTGCGCCAGGTAGTTGCGCAGGACGAAGCGCGGGTTGACGGCGTCCATGCGCCGGCGCCGCTCCCCGTCGCAGAGGCCGCCGGCCCCCACCCGCCGTCCCCAGTCCCGCAGCCAGGCGACGAGGTCGGCCCGCAGCTGCCCGGCCACGTCCCCGGGCCGGTACCAGGCGTCGCCGAGGGGCGCCGTCAGCTCCTCGTCGCGCGCGTCGGCGCCGACGGGGACGCGGGCGAGGTCGCGGAAGAAGAGCACCTGGTCCACCTCGGTGCGCTGCAGCAGGTCGATCAGCCGCGCCACCAGCGGCTCGTCCCCCGCGCGCGGGGCGCCCCAACCGAGCCGCTCGACCATCATCGAGCGGAAGCGGTCCCGGTAGCGCTCGGCGTAGCGATCGAGGCTCGCCCGCAGCGGGTCGGCGTCCTCGGTGAGCGCGATGAGCGCGCTCGCCAGCTGCAGCAGGTTCCACTGGGCGACCTGCGGCTGGGCGCCGTAGCGGTAGCGACGGGTGTGGGCGTCGGTGGTGTTCGGCGTCCAGTCGGGGTCGAACCCCTCGAGCCAGCCGTAGGGCCCGTAGTCGATCGTGAGCCCGAGGATCGACATGTTGTCGGTGTTGAGCACGCCGTGGACGAAGCCCACCCGCATCCAGTCCACGACGAGCGCGGCGGTCCGCGCGCATACCTCGTCGAAGAGCGGCGGCACCATCGCCGCCGGTGGGGAATCGGCCGGCAGCTGCGCCAGCAGGTGCGGGAAGTCGGCGCGGACGGTGAACGCGACCAGGCGGCCGAGGAGGTCGAGGTCCCCGCGCGAGGCGGGCAGCTCGAAGCTCCCGAAGCGGATGAACGACGGCGCGACCCGGCAGACGACCGCCCCCGGCTCGGGTGCCGGGTGGCCGTCGTAGAGCACGTCGCGGACCACGCGCTCCCCCGTCGCCACGAGCGAGAGCGCCCGGGTGGTGGGGATGCCCAGGTGGTGCATCGCCTCGCTGCACAGGAACTCGCGGAGGGACGAGCGCAGCACCGCCCGGCCGTCGCCGGCGCGGCTGTAGGGCGTGAGGCCCGATCCCTTCAGCTGCAGGGTCTGGTGTCCGCCGGCACGGTCGAGCACCTCTCCCAGCGCGATCGCGCGGCCGTCGCCGAGCTGCCCTGCCCAGCTGCCGAACTGATGGCCGCCGTAGCAGTGCGCGTGCGGGTCGGCGCCGGCGGGCAGCCGGTTGCCGGCGAACACCTGGGCGAAGTCGTCCGACCCGCACAGGGCCGGGTCGAGGCCGAGCAGGTCGGCCATCTCCGCAGACCAGGCGAGGGTGCGCGGCGCGGCGACCGGCGTGGGCGCCACCCGGCTGAAGGCGGCCCCGTGCACCTGGCGCAGCCGGTTCGCCGGCTCGGGGTCGGCCGGCAGATCGGCGGTGAAGCGGTTGTCGAAGGGCAGGTCGTCGAGCCCTGAAATCCGCTCCGCGCCCGTGGTCGGACGAACGTTCAGGGCCACGACGGCCGCCAGTCGATTGGTTAGTCCTCCAGGCGCTGGTAGATGTGGATCGCCGCCACCGCGCCCGGCCCGCCGCGGCAGGCCGAGATGCCGGCCTCGGCGTCCTTGCGCTGGATGTCGGGGGGCGCGGTCCCGCGCAGCTGCTCGATCACGTCGACCGCCTGGGTGGCGCCGGTGGCGCCCAGCGGGTGGCCCTTGCAGAGCAGGCCGCCGGTGAGGTTGATCGCGGTCGGCCCGTCCATCCAGGTCGAGCCGTCCTTGGCCCCCACCCAGCCCTTGCCCCGCTCGGCGAAGCCCAGCGCCTCGACGCCCAGGGGCTCCTGGATGGCGAACGAGTTGTAGATCTCGGCGACGTCCATGTCGCGCGAGGTCAGACCCGCCATCTGGTAGGCGCGCTCGCCCGGCCGGGCCAGGAGGTTGAAGGCGTCATCGAGGGTGTCGGTGGCCGCATACCAGGTGCCGCTGCCCATCTGGGTGGCGGTGATGTAGACCTGCGCCTTGTCGGGCTGATCGCGCAGGATCTCCTCCCGGCAGAGCACGATGGCCGAGGCGGCGTCGGTCATCGGGCACACCTCGAAGAGCTTCAGCGGGTCGGCCACCTTCGGCGACTTCATGACCTCCTCCACCGTGCACTCGAAGCGCAGGTGGGCGAAGGGGTTGCGGGCGCCGTAGTAGTGGTTCTTGACCGAGGTCCAGGCGAGGTCCTCCTCCGAGACCTCGTAGATCTGCATGTACTTCCGGGCCGTGAGCGCGGTCCCGGAGGGGAAGGTCAGGCCCGAGAAGTACTCCTCCTTGGCGTCTGCCGCCTGCGCGATCACGGTCGTCGCCTCGACGGTGGCCAGGTCGTTCATCTTCTCCGCGCCCATCACCAGGACGGTGTCGTAGAGGCCGGAGAGGATCGCCACGCAGCCCAGGTGCAGCGCCCAGGCGCCGGTGCCGCAGGCGGCCTCCACCCGGACCGCCGGCGAGGGCACCAGGCCCAGGTGGTCGACGGCCATCAGCCCGACCGAGATCTCGTAGTTGAAGCTCGCCGACGCCACGTTGCCCAGGTAGAGCGCCTGGATGTCGCCGGGCGCGACGCCGGCGTCGTCCATCGCCTTGCGCCCGGCCTCCACGATCAGATCGCGCAGGCTCTTGTGGTGCTGGATCTTGTGCGGGGTCTTACCGATCCCAAGGACGCCAACGCGCATCGATGCCTCCTCCCCCACCGCCGGCGGCGCCGGCGGGATGTCTCGTCGTCCCGCCACGGTAGCCGAGCGCCGCATTGCCTGCCGCGGACCGTCGATGACGAAAGATCACTCATCGAGGTGACGTCGCCGATGCGGTGACGGGCGACAGTGGGCTCACGGTGCAGGCCAGGGATCATCCCGACCCCACCGCGAGGCGAGGATCAGCGATGCGCTCCCCGACCACCCCCGACCCACGGGCGGGTGATCGCGCGCCGAGGATCCTCCTGGCAGCCGTTTCCCCGGCGCCGGCGCGCAGGCCCTCCAGCGGCCCGGGTTGATGCCCGCGGGAAGCGGCAACGGCCCCGTGGACATCTCCGCTGAGGGCGCTGCGATCGACGCCTTCGCCGGCGTGGTCTCATCCAGGAAGAACCAGCGCTCGGCGGCGCTCTTCTGCGCGTCCTGCGGCGAGCGCCTTCGCGCCGGAGCGGCCTTCTGCGCGGGCTGCGGCCAGCCGCTTGCGGCGGCGCCGGCGGCCGAGGCCCCGACGCAGCAGCCCGAGACCGCCCCGCTCACGGCCCCGCCCCTCGCCGAGGACGCGAGCGCGCCGCTGGCGATGGGCGGCATGGACGGCTCGCCAGCGCCGCGCGGGCGCAGCGTCCTCGGCATCCCGCTGTGGGCGGCGGGGCTGATCGGCGCCCTCGTGCTGGGCGGTGCGGCGCTTGCGCTCGCGCTCGTGGTCTTTGGCGGCGATGAGACCCGCACGCCGAGCGCCGCAAGCGTCCAGCGCCAGCGCTACGTCCGTACCGTCCGCCCGG
>JAWVEW010000302.1:0-14934 GCA_033856495.1 Miltoncostaeaceae bacterium
TCCTCCACCGCGGCCTCCAGGTGGTCGCGCCGCCCCGGCGCTGGGCGGAGTCCGAGCGGGAGCTGACCGTTGCCTGGCGCGGGGCCCACCGGCTGGTGCGGCTCTCGGACCACGACCCGGTCGAGGCGGTCTACGAGACCGTCACGGGCTCCTGATCGCCAGCTGGGCCACGAGCAGCACGGTGAGGGCGACCGCGGCGGCGGCCGCCAGCCGCGGCCGGCGCCCGTCCCGCTGGAGCCATTGCGCGAGCGGCCAGGCGAGCGGGAACGCCATCAGCCCGAAGCGCGCGAGCGAGATCACGCTGCCGCTCGACAGGGGCAGCGCGATCACCAGCGCCGAGTAGGCGACCCACGGGGAGCGGAGCCCGCCCTCCGAGCGCCAGAGGCGGACCAGCAGCCAGACGTAGAGCGCGCCGAAGGCCAGGTCGCGCGCCGCCGAGGTCCACTGGGCGGTCAGCTCGCCGTGGATCACGTGGTCCCAGGCGGCGGCGAGCTCGGAGGGGCCGGCCGTGACGAGCCCCGTGATCGGCCCGCCGCGCCCCCACGCCTCCTGGGCGATGAACGGGAGCGTCCACGACCCGCGGGCGACGTGCATCCAGGCGAGGAAGGCCGCGATCGCGATCGCGCTCGGCAGGAGCGCCAGCGCCACGTTGCGGCCACGGCCCGGACCGGGCTGCCGGAACGCGATCAGCGCCACCAGGACCGCGGCGAGCGCCCCGGTGGGCCGCGTGAGGGCGGCCGGAGCCGCCGCCAGGCCGGCCAGCGCGAAGCGGCCCCGGGTCGCGGCCAGCGCCGCGGCCACGGTCAGGGCGAGGGCCAGGCCCTCGGTGTAGGCCTGTGACACCGCCAGCGCGGGGGGCAGGAGCGCGAGCGCCCAGGTGGCGAGGTCGGCCGTGCGCGCCCCCAGACGGGAGGCCGTGATGGCCCGGAATCCGATCAACGCCCCGAGGAACGCCAGGTTGGCGACGATCAGGGCGAGGGCGGCCGGGTTCAGCCGCAGCGCCAGCGCCAGCGCCATCACGCCGGGCAGCAGCGGGAAGAACGCGAGGTTGCTGAACGCGTGGCCGACCTGGCCCAGGTCGTGCTCGTACCCGTGGCGGGCGATGGAGAGGTACCAGGTGGTGTCCCAGCCGCCGAGCAGGGCGACCGGGCCCGGGACGGCGGGGTCGACGCCGCGCTCGGGGACGCCGAGGACGAGGCTGCCCGCCACCGCGAGCCCGAGCACCAGCGCCCGTGAGGCGACCCAGGCGGCGAGCGGCGCCCGCGCCCAGTCGGCCGCCCGCGCCCGGGGGAGCCGCGCCCGGGCGCTCTCGCGGACGCTCACGCCCGCGCGGGACGCCGCAGCGCCAGCAGGCCGGCGATCCCGCAGCAGGCCGCGGCGCCGATTGCCGCGAAGGCCGCCGGCTCGGCCCGGATGCGGGCCAGGTCCCCGGCCACCGCAACCGGCGGGCCTCCCGGCTCCGTCAGGACCAGCCGCACCGGCACCTGCAGGGCGTTCCGGGTCGCCCAGAGCGCCCCCAGCGCCCCGGCGGCGACCGCCAGCGCGCCCGCGGCGCGGCGCAGATCGGGGCGGGTCGCGAGCACCAGCCCGGCCGCGATCGCCAACGCCCCGAGGACGGGCAGGCTCCAGAGCTCGCCCGAGGCGTCCACACCCGAGGCGCTGCTGGGCACCCCGGCGGTCCCGGCGGCGTACCAGGGCATGAACGCGAGCCCGGCCAGCGCGGCGCCGGCCAGCGCGATCGCGGCTCCCAGCGTGCGCTCGATCACGTCCGCGGCACGCGGCGGAACACCAGCACCCCGTCGCGCTCGTAGATCAGGCGGAAGTCCGGGCGCGCCATGAGCGCGCGCACCCGCCGCTCGTGCTCCTGCGCCTGGGGGACGAAGCCGATGTCGGGCTGGCGCCGGTCGACGAGCACGTAGCGGGCCTCGGCGATCACGGGGAAGGTGAGGATCCGGGCGCGGGCGGAGAGGTGGCTGCCGAGGTGGTTGCCGGCCGAGACCGGCACGCCCGCCGGCACCAGGTCCACCGCTCCCTCGAGCGCGGCGGTGTGCGCGGTCCGCTCGTACTGGTGGACCCGGCTCTGTGAGGCCAGCGGCAGGCCGGACCACCACGGCATGGGCCCGAGCCGGATCCCGGCCAGGAGCAGGGCGACGGCCAGCACCGCCGCCGCCGGCCCCGCCGCCGGCCATCCCAGCAGGCGGCCCAGGCGTGCGCCCAGCGGGCGGCCCCGCGGCCGCGCGCGGGCGTCGCGGGCGCCGGTGAGCCGGGCCAGGCCGAGGATCGCGGCTGCCACCAGGAACGGGGAGGGCACCGCCACGTACTGGAACTCGATCGAGCGCTGCGGCCACCAGTCGGCGAGCAGGTTCAGGGCCAGCTCGGGAAGCGCGCAGGCGGCCAGCGCCGGCGCCAGCAGCGGCAGCAGCAGCAGCGGCAGCAGCAGCGCCAGCAGGTAGCTCAGGCGACCGTAGGTGGCGACGGTCTGGACGGCCTCCCAGGGCCGGGTCAGCAGCGTGCGCACGATCGCGCCCTCGCTCGCGCCGAGGTCGCCGTATCGGGCGATGAACGCGCTTGGGCGGCCGCCGTTGAAGTGGGGGATGATCACCCACACCGCGATCGCCACCCACGCCGCCGAGCCGGCGGCGAGGGCGAGCCCGGCGCGCCGCGCGCCGCGGAAGGCCATCCAGAGGCCCAGCCCCACGAGCGCCAGGCCGACCTCCTCCTTGCACAGCAGCGCCAGCGCCGCGAACGCCGCCAGCGCGAAGGGCCGCCGCTCCTCGGCCGCCCAGATGCAGAACATCAGGAGCGGCGCGGCGAGCGTCACGGCGTGGAACTCGGTGACGGTGGCCCACTGGACCGGCGGATAGAGCAGGTAGGCGGCCGGCCCCGCGAGCGCGATCCAGCCCTCGACCAGCCAGCGCCGGGCGAGCCAGAACGCCGGCAGGGCCCCCAGCGCGACGATCGCCGCCTGGGCCACGAGCAGCAGGGCGGGGCTGGGCCAGAGACGGAAGATCGGCGCGAAGACCGCCAGGATCGGGTCCACGTGCGCGCCGAGGCGCGAGAACTGGCCGCCGGCGATGTCGGTGGTCGACAGCAGGTGGCCGTGCGCGGTGCTCCAGATGGCCTGGACCATGTTCCCCAGGTCGAAGCGCCCGGTGCCGAACGCCCGGTAGCGGGCGACCGAGAGCCAGCCGAGGGCGGCGGCCCAGAGCGCGATCATCGCCCAGGTCGCCGCCAGCGGGCCGTCGATCGCGCGCGTGCGGACCGCCCCTCGCCAGCGCGGGGCGCCCCGCCGCTCCCCCCGCAGCGGGGCGATGGTCACCGGCGCCCGATCACGGCCGCGGCGGCCACGAAGGCCAGCTCGAACAGCGTCACCACCAGCCGAACCCCCACGGCGCAGGCGACCGCCACGCTGGTCGGCAGCGTGTGGGTCAGCGCCAGGGCGAACGCGCCCTCGCGCACGCCGAGCCCGGACGGGAACACGAACGCCAGCATCGACACCAGGAACGAGAGCACGTACGCGAGCCCCACGAAGGCGAGGCCGCCGGCGGCCTCGCCGGCCGCCGCGCGCACGAGCGCCCAGGCGACGACGCCGAGCACGCCCATGACGACCAGGTAGCAGCCGAAGAGGCCGGCCACCTGGCGGCCGGAGAGGAGGGCGGGCAGGGGCTGGCGGCGCAGCCGTGCGAGCAGCCAGCCGGAGAGCGGGCCGAAGCAGCGCGGGTGGAGGACGATCAGCGCCGCCGGCACGACCGCCACCACCGCCCAGACCCAGGCCCGCCGCCCCGGCTCGCCGTAGGCGAGGAGGAAGCCGGCGGAGGCCACCCCCGCGGCGGCGACGGTGAGCGCCTGCTCGTAGGTGGTGGCGGCGACGGTGACCCGCCCCGGCACCCCGGACCGCTGGCCCATGGCGGTCCGCCCCAGCACCATCAGGACCGTTCCCGGGACGTAGCGGCCGAGCAGGGAGCGCGCCCAGACCGACACCGTCTGCCGTCGCGGCGGCGGCGGGTCGTGCAGGCGGGCGATGATCTCCGCGTAGAGGAGCCCCCCGGCCAGGTAGAGGGCGAGCAGCGCCGCGAGGCCGCCCGCCAGCCACAGCGGGTCGACCTGCCAGTCGAAGGCCGACACCGTGCTCCAGCCGTCGACGAGGCCCGCGAGCAGGAACCCCAGGACGAGCACGCCCGCCAGCGCCCCCAGCGCTCGACGCGAGGCCAGCCGCCGCAGGCGCGGGCTCCGGAGCAGACCCGCCCCCATCGCCCCGTCAGCGCCGGCGTTCGAGCAGGCGCGGCGCCGGCGGCGGCGGTCCCGACCCGGCCGGCGTGCGCGACCAGGCGATGAGCCCGAAGTAGCCGGGGCGGCGCCCCATGAACAGGCTGTCCAGCTCGAGCGCGGCCCGCACCAGCGGGAAGGTTGCCCGCAGGGCGCGCCCCGGGCGGCCGGGGGGCCGGCCCGCGTCCGCCGACAGGCGCCGCCGCAGCAGGGGCATGAACAGGCGGCGGTGGTAGAGGCCGGTGAGCGGGAAGCCCCAGGACGCCACCCGCACCTCGTCGAAACCGGCCTCCTGGAGCCGCTCCTGCATCGCCTCCGGGGTGTAGCGGCGGCGGTGGCCGGCCCAGTGGTCGAGCCAGTCGTACCGCCAGGGGTTCGCGGGCACGGTGGCCACCGCGACGCCGCCGGGGGCGAGCACGCGGGCGAACTCGCGCATCGCCAGGCCGTCGTCGTCCAGGTGCTCCAGGACCTCGCCGCAGACCACCCCGTCGAAGGAGCCGTCGGGGAAGTCGAGCGCGTGGAGGTCCCCCACCGCGATCGCGGCGGCCCGCCCCGGCCCCGGCGCCCGCCCGGCCACGATCTGCCGCAGGCGCCCGACGAAGGCCTCGCTGGCGTCCACCGAGGTGACCTCCAGCCCGGCGTCCAGCATGCGCAGGGTGAGGCTGCCGGCGCCGCAGCCGGCGTTGAGCACACGCGGGCCCGGGAGCGTCGGCAGCAGGGCGCGCAGCATCAGCGCCTCGCGGTAGTCGTGGCGGGGGCCGTAGAACTCGGGGGCGCTGCCCCACTCGTGCGCCTCGAGGTCGAGCGCCCCCTGCCGGGGCTGCGTGCTCACCGCTGGAACCTGGATCCGAAGGCCGCCGCCAGCCCGTCGAGCAGCCGCGCGGCGACCGCGGCCGGCGCCCCGACCTCCAGGTAGCGCCGGCGCGCCGCCTCGCCCAGCCGCAGCCGCAGCTCCGGGTCCGAGCCGAGGCGGCGCAGCGCGGCCGCCAGGGCGTCCGGATCGCCGGCCGGCACGAGCAGCGCGTCGCGGCCGTCCGCCAGCAGCTCGCGGGCCGCCGGCGTGTCCGCGGTCACGACCGGCCTCGCCGCCGCCATCGCCTGGTGGACCTTGTTCGGGATCACCCGGGCCGCCTTGGCGCTGGTTCCGAACGCGCCGAGGCAGATCGCCGCCGCCGCCACCTCGCCGCCGAGCCGCTCGTAGGGCACCCAGGGCACGTGCTCGATCCCCGGGGGGGGCGAGCGGCGGAGCTCCTCGGCGAGCCAGGGGCCGAGCTGTCCCTCGCCGATCAGCCGCAGCGGGGGCACGCCGCGCATGCGGGCGGCGGCGAGCACGGTCTCCAGGCCGTGCAGCGGAGCCAGCTTGCCGTAGAACAGCGCCCGCGGCGGGCCCGCCGGGGGCGGGGCGGGCGGGAAGCGCCCGGGCTCGGCCCCCACCGGCACGACGCAGATCCGCGCCGCCGGGACCCCGAAACGGGTGTGGAGGAACTCCGCGCCGGCCTCGGTGTCGGCCATCACCAGGTCCGCGGCCCGCAGCGCCGTCCGGTCGAGGCCGGCCAGCGCCGCGCCGGCCAGCCGGCCGGCCCGCCCCCGGTCGCCGGCCAGCGTGTCCGACAGGGACACCATCGCGTCCACCAGCAGCGGCGCGCGCCGGGCGCGGGCGACCGCCCACGCGGGCAGCGCGTCCGGCTGTGCCGGGTAGCCGGCGACCACCAGGTCCACCGCGCCGCCGCGGCGCTCCTCGGCCAGCAGCCCCGCCCAGGCGCCGGCGAAGCGGGCGCCGGAGGCGGCGAGGCGTCCGGGCGCCAGGAACGCGCCGGCCTTGTGCCGGGTGCGCTCCCAGACCGGGCGGTGGCGCTCCCGCACCTCGACCCCGAGCTCCCGCAGCCCCGCGATGAGGACGCGGCCGCGCGGGTAGTCGCGCTCGTAGGTGCCGATCCAGAGGACCCGCGGCGCGCCCCCGGCCGGCCGGCCGGGTCGGGCGCCCTCCCCCGCCGGCCCGGCGGCCGCCGCGGCCGCCCCCGGCGGCGCCGGGGCGCCCCTCAGCGGATCACCCGCTCGACGCGGGTGTCGGCCTCGTCCCGTTCGGGGCGCATGTGGTTGCGCTGGATCATCTCGCTCACCAGGCCGATCGTCAGGAGCTGCACGCCCACGACCACCAGCAGCGCGCCCAACAGCAGCAGCGGCCGGCCCCCGATGCCGTGGCCGCCGAACCGGAGGATGGCCATGTAGCACAGGATCACGAAGCCGGCGGTCGAGAAGATCAGGCCCAGGCCGCCGAACAGGTGCATCGGGCGGTGGCGGTAGCGGCCGATGAACAAGATCGTGAGCAGGTCGAGCAGGCCGCGCACGTACCGCTCGAGGCCGTACTTGGTGCGCCCGTGCAGGCGCGGGCGGTGGTTCACGGGCAGCTCGCGCACGCGGAAGCCGGCGTTCGCGGCGAGCACCGGGATATAGCGGTAGGTGTCCCCGGCGAGGGCCAGCGAGCGCACCACCTCGGCCCGGTACGCCTTGAGGCCGCAGTTCAGGTCGTGCAGGTCGAGCCCGGTCATGCGGCTGGAGACGGTGTTGAAGACCTTCGAGGCGGCCCGCTTGGAGAAGGGGTCGCGCCGGTCGCGCTTCCAGCCGCTCACCAGGTCCGCGCCCTCCTCGAGCGCGGCCAGGAGGCGCGGGATCTCGGCCGGGTCGTCCTGGAGGTCGGCGTCCAGCGTCACCACCGCCTCGCCCGTGGCGTGGCGGAAGCCGGCCGCAAGGGCCGCCCCCTTGCCGAAGTTGCGCCGCAGCCGGACCACCGTGACCTCCGGCTCGGAGGCGGCCAGGTCGGCGAGCACCTCGGCGCTGCCGTCGCGCGAGCCGTCGTCGACGAACACGACCTCCACCCTCCGCCCCAGGCCCCGCACGACGGGGAGCAGCTGTCGGGCGAGCGGCCGCAGTGAGTCGCGCTCGTCGTAGACCGGGATGACCACGGACACCGAGGAGAGGCGGGCGCCCACGCGAGGGGGGATGCTAGTGGACCCGCCGCCGACGTGCCTGGAGGCGGGTGCCCGCCGGGGCGACCCGCCGGCTCAGTCCTTCGCCGCCGGTGCGGGCTGCGCCGGCGCCGCGCGTCCCTTCACGAGCCCCTTGCGCGCCCGGAAGATCACGAAGCGGGCGAGCGACCAGACGCAGGCCGCGATCAGGATCGAGGCGACCGCGCCGGGGATGCTGCGGGCGCCGTCGACGGCGGTCACGAGCAGGTACCAGGCCGCGAACAGCGGGTTGCGGTCGAGCTGGCCCGCGGTCAGCAGCGTCAGCGCCGCCAGCGGCGCCAGCGCGAGCGCCGCCAGGGCGCCCAGGTGCCATCGGCGAGGGGCGGCCGTGGCCAGCAGCCCCGCGTGGGCGATCGGCAGCACCAGGGCGAGGGTGTAGGGATGGGTCCACCAGAGCGCCAGCACGAGCGCCGAGAGCGCCACCAGGGCGGCCACCGCCTCGCCCGACGGCGTCGCCGCCAGGCGCTGGCGCCGGACGCCCGCCAGCTTCCAGGCGGCGAGCGCGGCCACCGCGACGAGCGCGATCGAGAGCCCCGCCAGCGCGTCGAAGGGCACGGCGTCCGGCAGCGGCGGAGCGCCGACGGCGGCGCCCGGAAGCGCGCCGGCGATGACGAGCAGCTGGGCCGCGATCAACCCCGCCAGCGGCGGCGCCGCGCGCCAGGCGACGGCGCGCAGGCCGGGCACCAGCGGCACCCGGGCGCGTCGCAGGCGCGCCAGGACGTCGACCGCGCTGACCAGCAGCGGCAGGGCCAGCAGCAGGAGGAGCACCCGCGCGGCCCCCGGCCACAGCACCTTGCCCGTGAGCTGGAGGGCGGTGGTCGGACCGGCCACGCGGTCGCCGGCGTCGAGCGAGCCCAGCAGGGTCTCGGCGGCGTTCCCCACCATCGCCATCCGCGCCTCCGTCGGCGGCGGCCCCGTCCGCAGCGGCGCGTCGGACCGCCCGGCCAGCGTCACCGCCGGCACCCCGGCCGCCACCAGCGCGCCCTGGTCGCCGAAGGTCTGGGGCACGCCCAGGCGCAGCAGCTGGGTCAGGAGCCGCTCGTGCCCGTCGGGCCGGCCGCCGGCGCGCTCGATGGCGTGCTCCGCAAGCCGCACCATCGCCAGCGAGCGTCCGCGCGAGCGCCCGAAGGACCAGATGCTGACCTTCGTGCCCGTGGCCTCGCCCGGCGCGTCCAGCACGATCGCCCCCGCGATCGCGGTGCCCGAGAAGCGGTGGAGGAACCAGCGGATGCCGGCGTTGCCGAGGGTGCTGCCGTCGGTGGAGACGACGAGCAGCGGGTGCTGGAGGGTGGTGGTCGCCGAGAGGCGGGCGAGCTCCACCAGGATCGCCGTGCCGCTGGTGCCGCCGGTCACGCCGGCCGGGGTGTCCCGCGGCGCCACGACGACCACGCTGGAGCCGAGGGACGAGCCGGGGGCCGCCGGCACGGCCATGTAGACGTTGCGCAGGTGGTAGGTCTGGCCGCCGCTTCGGACCACGAAGTCCTGGCGGCCCACCCGCCCGCGCCCTCCGGGCACCGCCGCGAGCATGCGCTGCACCCAGTCCGCCGCGACCACGTCCCCCTCGGAGCCCGGCGGGCGCTCGGGCGCGCGCAGGGCGAGCTCCCCGGCGAGCGCGAGCGCCGAGCGGCCGTCGAACGTCGGGGGCAGCACCGGATCGGGCGCGGAGCCGCTGGCCGGGCGCAGCGTGAGCAGCGCGACGATCAGGGCCGCGCCCGCGATGAGCCACGAGATGCGGTAGAGGCGGGCGTTGAGCATCGCTCATCCCGGCCGGGACGACGGGGGCACACGACCGGCCGATCCGGTGTTCGTATCACACGTTGGCCGCGCCGTCACCGTCAACCCGGCGAACGCGCGGCGGCGAGGCCTGCCGATAGAGTTCGGCGCGGCCTCGCCGCCGGTGCCCCGGCGGCCGGACCACCTGCGAAGGGATCCTTCGGTGCTCCGCTCCGTGAACGTCGGCCGCAAGTCGCTCGCCGACTACTTCAGCATCGTCTCGCGCGACCTGATGAGCGAGATCCGGGCCCTCGCCGAGCCCCTCGCCGGCAAGCGCGTGCTCCACGTGAACGCGACGGCGTTCGGGGGCGGCGTGGCCGAGATCCTCTACAGCCTCGTCCCGCTCATGAACGACGTCGGGCTGCGCGCGGAGTGGAAGGTGATGTTCGGGCGGGAGGAGTTCTTCAACGTCACGAAGGCGATCCACAACGGGCTCCAGGGCGACCCGCGGGGCATCTCGGACGCCGAGAAGGCGATCTTCGAGCGCTACAACGTGCTGAACGCCGGCGGCATCGCGGACGAGTACGACTTCGTCGTCATCCACGACGCCCAGCCGGCGGCGATCCGGCAGAGCGCCCACCAGGCGGGCGCGCGCTGGATCTGGCGCTGCCACATCGACCTCTCGACGCCCAACCAGGAGATCCTCGACTTCATCCTCCCGTTCGTCGCCGAGTACGACCTGGCGATCTTCCACATGGCCCAGTACATCCCCCAATATGGGTCGCTGCCGGACGCGGTGGTGATGCCGCCGGCGATCGATCCGCTGGCGCCCAAGAACATGTCGCTCTCCCCGGAGGACGCCGCCTACATCGTCGATCAGTTCGGCCCCCAGGTGGACCGGCCGCTGATGCTGCAGGTCTCGCGTTTCGACCCCTGGAAGGATCCGCTCGGGGTGATCGACGCCTACCAGATCGTGAAGGAGCGGATCCCGGACCTGCAGCTTGCGCTCGTGGGCTCGATGGCGACCGACGACCCCGAGGGCTGGGAGTACTTCTCCCGCACCGTCGACTACGCGAACGGCGACGACGACATCTACATCCTCTCCAATCTCAACAACGTCGGAGCCGTCGAGGTGAACGCCTTCCAGACGCACGCCGACGTGGTCGTGCAGAAGTCGATCCGCGAGGGCTTCGGGCTCACCGTGACCGAGTCGCTCTGGAAGGCGCGGCCGACCGTCGCCGGAAACGTCGGCGGCATCCCGCTCCAGATCGTGGACGGCGAGACCGGCTTCCTCGTGGACACCCCCCAGGAGTGCGCGGCGCGCTGCATCGAGCTGCTCTCCGATCCCCCGCGGGCGCTGGCGATGGCCCGCCGCGGCAAGCAGCACGTGCGCCACGACTTCCTCACCCCCCGCCTGCTGCGCGACTGGCTCGGCATCTTCACCAGGCTGGCGGGAACGTCCTGAGCCTGAGCGCGTTTCCGGGTAGGACCGGGGCGTGACCGGCCGCGCGCCACCGCAGCAGCAGCCCCTGATCCTCGTCTCCAACCGGGGGCCGGTGACGTTCGGCCGCGGCCCTGACGGCGAGCGGGCGATGACCCGCGGCGGCGGCGGACTGGTCACCGCCCTCTCGGGCCTGGTCGACCACGTGCCGGCGCTGTGGATCTCGGCGGCGATCTCGGAGGAGGACGCCGCCGTGGCCGAGGAGGCGGGCGGCGGCGACTTCCCGCTGCCCGGGGTGGGCCTCGACACCCGCGGCCGCTTCGTGGTCATGGACCACGACACCTACCACGACTACTACAACGTCATCGCGAACCCGATGCTCTGGTTCATCCAGCACTACCTCTGGGACCTCTCGAACGCCCCCGACATCACCGACCACGAGCTGGAGGCCTGGGAGCAGGGCTACCTGGTGGCGAACGCCGCCTTCGCGGAGGCGGTCTCCGCCGAGCTCGAGCGCAGCCCGGGGGCGCTCGTGATGCTGCACGACTACCACCTCTACACCGCGCCGGCCGGGATCCGGGCCGCCCACCCGGACGCCTTCCTGCACTTCTTCGTGCACATCCCCTGGACCCAGCCGGACTACTGGCGGGTGCTGCCGCCGCACATCCGCGAGGCGATCCTCTCCGGCCTGCTGGCGAACGACATCATCGCCTTCCACACCCAGCGCTACGCGCGCAACTTCCTCCTCTGCTGCGAGGAGCTGCTGGACGCCCGGGTGGACTACCAGCGCCGCCAGATCCGCTGGGAGGGGCGGGAGGTGTGGGTGCGCGCATACCCGATCTCGGTCAACGCCCCCGCCTTCGAGGCGCTCGCGCACAGCCGCGAGGTCGCGACCGAGGAGGGGCCGATCCTGCGCCGGCGCCGGCGCCACCTGATCCTGCGGGTGGACCGCACCGACCTCTCCAAGAACATCCTGCGCGGCTTCAAGGCGTTCGACGCCTTCCTGGACCGCCACCCCGAGTTCCTGGAGCAGATCACGTTCCTGGCGCTGCTGCAGCCCTCGCGTCAGGACGTCGACGAGTACGTCGAGTACCTGGCGAAGATCCGCGAGGTCGTGAGCTTCATCAACACCAAGCACGGCAACACGGACTGGATGCCGATCGACCTCAAGATCGAGAACAACCTGCCGCGCGCCGTGGCCGCCTACAAGCACTACGACGTGCTGATGGTGAACGGCATCTTCGACGGGATGAACCTGGTGGCCAAGGAGGCGTCCCTGCTCAACGAGCGCAACGGCGTGCTGATCCTCTCCGAGAGCGTCGGCGCCCACGAGGATCTGGGCTCGTTCGCGCTCTCGGTCAACCCGTTCGACGTCAAGAGCCAGGCCGAGGCGCTCCACCAGGCGCTCGCGATGCCGGCCGACGAGCGGGCCGCGCGCAGCGAGCAGATCAAGCGCATCGTGCGCGAGAACAACGTCGAGAAGTGGCTGGCCGCACAGCAGCAGGACATCGCGCAGAAGCAGGCGGCCACGCGCCGGCGGGCGCGGCGGGAGGAGGCGGCGGGAGCGCCCGAGCCGCCCGCGCCGCCGCCGCCGCGACTTGATCGCGGCCGAGCCGGGGCGTGAGCGAGGGCGTGAGCGAGGGCTCCCGACCGGAGCTGACCCACCTGGACCACCGCGGCCAGGCGCGGATGGTGGGCGTCGGCCACAAGCCGGTCCAGGCCCGGAGGGCGGTGGCCGAGGCGGTGGTGCGCATGAGCGTCGAGGCGGCGACGGCCCTCACCGAGGGCACGCTGCCCAAGGGCGACGCCGCCGCGGTCGCGCGCATCGCCGGCATCATGGCGGCGAAGCGGACGTCCGAGCTGATCCCGCTCTGCCACCCGCTGCCGCTCGACCGGGTGGCCGTCGAGGTGGAGGCCGACGCCGCCGCCGGCGAGGTGCGGGTGCTCGCCACGGTCGAGGCGACCGCCCGCACCGGGGTGGAGATGGAGGCGCTCACCGCCGCCAGCGTCGCCGCCCTCGCCGTCTACGACCTCGTGAAGGGCGTCGACCGGGGCGTGACGATCGAGCGGGTGCGCCTCCTGGAGAAGGTCAAGGAGCCGCCACGGCCGATCTGAGCGTCGCGGCGATCACCGTGTCGGACCGCTCGGCGCGCGGGGAGCGGCCGGACGCGACCGGGCCCCGGCTCGTGGCGCTGGTGGAGGCGGCCGGCCACCGGGTGGTCCATCGGGCCGTGGTCTCCGACGATCCCGACCGCCTGGCGCGGCTGCTGCGCCAGCTCGCCGACGGCGAGCTGCTGGCGGCGGCCCCGGACCTCGTGCTCACCGCCGGCGGCACCGGCCTCGGCCCCCGCGACCGCACCCCGGAGGCCACCCAGGTGACCTGCGACCGCCTGGTCCCCGGCATCGCCGAGGCCATCCGGGCCGCCTCGCTCGCCGTCACGCCGAACGCCATGCTCTCGCGGGGCGTGGCCGGCGCGCGCGGGCGGACCCTGATCGTGAACCTGCCCGGCTCTCCGGGCGGCGCCGCCGACGGCTGGGCGGTGGTCGCGCCCGTCGTGGAGCACGCCTGCCGCCAGCTCGCGGGCGGCGACCATTGACCCCGGGAGGGCGAATCCCGCCCCCCTGAACGGGGGCTCCGTCAACCCCACCGGACGGCGAGTGTCGAACCATCCTTCCGAGGAGGCGCGCGCGGGCTGCGCCGGGCGCACCATTCGCCTGGAAATGGGCGGCCTTCTCTCAACACGCGGTCGGGTCTTGCTGGCGATCCACCGCTACCCGCAGGCCCGACCGGGCGCGATCGCGAGCATGCTCGGCGTGAGCGAGCGGCGGGTGCAGCAGGTGGTGCGGGAGCTGCTCGCCTCGGGACAGCTCCGCCGCCTCGGCTCGGCCTGGAGCGGGCGCTACGCCGTCGTTCCCGAGGCCGCGGTGGACGACGGCCGCCTGTTCGCGGACGTGTCGCTGGGCGAGTGGCTGGCGGCGCAGCCGTCGGCGGCCCGCGGGACGCCCACGGTCCGGCGCGTCGTCCGCAACGCAGAGCGCTAGAGGACCGCTCCCGGTCCGCGGTGCCGCCGGGTCAGGCCGCCTTCGGCAGCGCGCTCCCGCGGGGCCGCGCGGCGACCTCGTCCAGGTAGGCCTCGATCCACCCGCCGACGCCGTCCGAGGCGGCTCCGGCCGCCAGCGCGCGGGTCATGACCCCGAGGTAGGCGGCGGGGGCGTGCCCGATCGAGGCCCTCGGAGCGCTCGTCCGCGCGGGCAGGAGCCCGTCCGCCGGGCCGGTCATGCGGCGCACCGCGAGCAGCAGCGCGGCCAGGTCCTGCGTGGACAGCGAGGCGTGCGCCTCGTCGAGCAGGTCCATCATCACCTCGCGGATGCGCGACGCTCCATGCGGGTAGGAAAGGTGCGGCGCCGGACCGACCGGGTCGTTGCCAGCTGATCGGCCGGCATTCCCGTGGCCGTTTCCGCGCCCGAGAGGGTCGTCCATGGTCCCTCCTTGCGTTGGGCACTGTAGGTGCATAGTGCATCTACATGCGCAGTTCACTGAGGATGGAAGCACGGCCGGCGGTCAGCGTCAAGCGGCCGCCGCCGCCGGGACGCACCGGAACCGACCCGCCGGATCGCCGCCCGCTGCGGGCGTCGGCTAGCCTTCCGGCGATGCCCGACCCTCCTCGCCTGGAGCTCTCGGCCATGGGCGCGGTGCGACCCCCCGCCGAGTCGGCGGTGGCGGCCGCGGCGCGGCGCGAGGCGCAGGGGTTCGACGCCGTGTGGTGGGCGGACCACTTCCTGCACTGGTTCCCGTACTCGATCTGGACGCCCGACCTCGTGCCCCAGGCCGCGGCCGGCCAGGCGAGCCCGCACGTCTGGTTCGACCCGGTTCCGATCGTGGCGGCCGCGGCGGGGGCGACCAGCACGGTGCGCCTGGGCATCGGCGTGACCGACGTGGTGCGCCGCCACCCGGCCTCGCTGGCGCAGACGGCCCTCACGCTCGACCACCTCTCCGGCGGACGCTTCATGCTCGGCGTGGGCACCGGCGAGTCCCTCAACCTGGCGCCCTACGGCATGACCAACGAGCGGCCGCTGGCGCGGCTGGAGGAGGCGCTGCGGGTCCTTCGGCTGCTCTTCGACAGCCCCGGGCCGCACGACTTCGACGGCGAGTTCTTCCGCCTCCAGGGGGCGGCGATGGGGCTGCGCCCCCACGGCGAGCGCCCGCCGCCCATCTGGGTGGCGGCCCACCGCCCGCGCGGGCTCGCGCTCGCCGGCCGGATGGCCGACGGCTGGCTGCCGCTGGTCACCGACCCCGAGGACTATGCGCGGATGCTGGGCGCGGTGCGCGCGGCCGCCCAGGCGGCCGGCCGCCCGCCGGACGCCCTGACGCCGGGCGCGTACGTGCGGGTGGTGCTCGCCGAGAGCGCCGAGGAGGCGGCGGCGATCGTCGACGGCTCGCTGCTGCTGCGCTTCATCGCGCTCACGCGCCCCGCCGAGGCGTTCACG
>JAWVEW010000303.1:0-7206 GCA_033856495.1 Miltoncostaeaceae bacterium
CGCTGGTCGCGGCCATGAGGCGAAGCGCCCCCTGCCCGTCCGCCAGCAGGAGTCCCGCGGCGGCGGCGTCGAAGAGCTCGACGCAGCGCTCGCCCAGGCGCGCCAGCAGGTCGACGACGTCGAAGTCATCGACCAGGGTGTCGGCCAGCTCGACGAAGGCGTGCGCGAGGCGGTCCTCTCGCATCAACATCGACGGCTCCTCACCGATACTTCCTCAAACGCTCGTCGAGTGTATGAGACGGGCGGGCCCGATGCCAGGCTGCGGAGCACCGGCGTCAGCGGCTGAGGCACAGGCGCCGCTCCACGACGTCTCGCGCCACCTCGGCGAGCGGGCGACCGTCCGCGTAGGCGTGCGCGCGCAGGCGCACCGACGCCTCGGCGAGGCTCACGTCCAGCTGCACCGAGATCATCCCGCAGGCCTGGTGGACCTCGGCCCTGGAGTCGCTGAGCGCCGCGAGCTCGCTTGCCAGCGCACCCGGGGGCGCCTCCGCCTGATGGGCGAGGATGGCGTTCACGACGACCGAGGCCATCGCCAGCGCATCGGCGTGCTGATCGTCCGAGAGGGGCCCGGCGCGCGCCTGATGCAAGGTGAGCGCGCCGAGGCGAACGCCCCCCACGTGGAGCGGGAACGAGAAGATCGCCGCCGCTCCGGCGCTCAGCGCCGGCGGGGAGAAACTCGGCCAGCGCGTCCGGCGCGGGAGCGCCAGATCCGGCTCGGCGACGGGCACGCCGCCCTGGTGGGCGTCGAGACCGGGCCCCTCTCCGAGCGTGAAGCAGAGGTCCAGGATGCGGGCTGCGGTCGCGTCCGACGAGCACAGCGGCGCCCGATTGACGGCGTCCTCGACCATCACGCCGGCTCCGGACACGCTCACGACCTGCGCGGAGATCGCGCAGAGCTTGCGGGTGAGGGCCGTCGGGCCGCCGTCCGCCACGAGGCCCAGAATGCGTCGGTAGCGCGCATCGTTCACCGTCGGATGCTCACGATCGACGTGCCCAACCTGACCGGCCCACGTGCGCCCTCCGCTGGTGGAGGCCGCCGGGGTCTGGGGCAGCTTGTCGACGCTGGACGGCGGACGCGCCTGTCGCCGTGGTGTCGAGCGAATCGACCCTAGCGGATCTCGGGACCTCCTTCCCGGGCGTGGCCCGATCTGCCCTCGGCGCGGCCCCGTTGCCAGCCGCCACCTCACACGAGTTACACCCTGGTCGAGATACGTAAGTCGCGACGGCCGGCTCTCGACCGAGCCGGCGAAGCTGCTGGCTGCAGTGACCACGATGACGTTCACGACGTTACTTGGGTCCTTTCGGCGACGACGAGGCAACGACGACGACCGCCTCCGCGCCCTGCGGTCCGGACGACCTCGGGCGAGGGGCGATCTCGAGCTTCGAGGTCGAGGTCATCTCGAACGAACGGGCCAGGAAGACGTTCGTGGTGACCGGGAAGGTCGAGGTCGGCGTGGTGGGCTTCCATCGCCTTCTGGGGCCGCTGCTCGGCAACCTCAACCAGGGCGACCCGGTCGACACCACGGACTGGGTGACGCCCGTATAGGCGCGGCGGAAGGCTCGGTGTGGGGCGCAGGGGTCTGATCGCCGCATGTACGGCCATCCCCGTTCTTCTCGGTGGCGCACGCCGTCGCGGCCGGCATCGCGGCGCTGCTTCCACGGCTCTCGGCGTTGGTCGAGCGGGAACGGGGCCTTCAGTTCAGGAGGCCCTGTCCGGGTCACGGTCCTCGGCGTTCCCGGCTTCGAGGCGGCGCTCGGCGCGTCGGGTGCGGCGGACGAGGGCGAAATCGAGGCCGCCCAGGCGCCGCTGCGGACCCTGGGCCTGCTCCCGGGCGGGGTGGACCTGAGGAAGATCGTCGCCGACGCCGACCGGGAAGGCGTCCTCGGCTTCCACAGCTCCGAGGACGGGGAGCTGGTCGTGAGGGGCGGCGAGCTCCCCCCCTGCTCGGCCGCACGGTCGGCGTCGGAGCAGCGTGAGATGCAGAGAGCGGAGGAAGCTCGGCTCCAGTCGAGGGGCGACATCCCTCCCCTGGTCGAGCAGAGCCTCGGATTCCCCTTTGTGTACGGCCCCGCGCTCGTGGAGGCGCTGCTGGCGCAGGGCGGACGGGCGCGCCTGGATGCAGCGTTCCTCAGGCCGCCGGCCAGCTCCGCCGACGAGGGAGAGATTCGGACAGCTGCTTGCTCGTCCTCCTGCTGCGGTCGCAGCTCGACGAACCGGCCGCCCTGGAGGCGGGCAGCCGCCTGCGGCGGCGATCGCTACGTCGCGTGGAGGAGGGGCGCGGCGACCTGCGTCCGCATCGCCGTCGCGATGACACTGCGGCCGGCACCCGACCACGTGCGGCTGAGCTGGTCTGAGGGCTACTCCCGCGTCAGGAAGCGGACGACGTCGGCGGCATCGGCCTCCAGGGCGGCGGCGTCCGCAGGCGCGAGCCGTGCGAAGGGCTCGAGGCCCACCTCCCCGCCCCGCAGGCGCCAGGTGCCCGCAGCGCGGCCGCGGACGAGGGCGAACGGCCGGAAGAGGCCGTTCACCGTGACCACGTTCCGGTGGGAGCCGAGCAACGGCTCGCGTGAGATCCAGCCCAGGAGGATCGGCTCGAAGGAGCCGAGAAGGCGCGGCGGCGGCAGCTCCGCCGCGGGCGCCCGGCGGACGAGGTCGACGAGCCCGTCCTCGCGCTGGACGAGCTCGGTGGCGATCGCGCCGAGCCCGGACCGGGCGTCGCGGAGGGGAAGCCCCGCCCATCGCGCGAGGTCGCGCGCGTCTGCGGGGCCGTGACCCGCGAGATACCGGCGCGCCAGCTCGGCCAGCGCGCGGCCGCGCTCGACCGGCGGGAGCGGTCCCAACCAGTCGCGCACCAGCGCGTAGGCCTGACGGCCGCCGGCAATCGGGCCGCGCACGGCGAGGCCGCGCAGGCAGGCCAGCATGAGAACGTGGACGAGCGCCTGGCCCTCGGTGCGCACGCCCGCCCTCGCGATTCGCTCGCCCAGCTGCTCGCGGGTCAGCGGGCCATCGTCGGCCAGGGCGTGCTCGATCACCGCGACGCCGCGGTCGGCCGCGCCGGGGTCGACGCCCTCCTGGGCCAGCCGGCGGGCGTTGCCGGTGGCGAGGGGCGGGGTGGTCAGGGCGTGCAGCCACGGATAGTCCTCGCTGCGAACCAGGTGCAGCGTGCCGCGGTTCAGCCAGCTGATCAGGAGCGAGCGGTCCTCGGTCAGCGCGGCGTCTACGGCCGTGGCGGTGAGGCCCGCCGTCCGGGCTCTGACGGCCAGCCGGGCGCCGCGCGGGTCCTGGGCCTGGACGGCCAGCAGCCGCTCCACGACCGCCACCGGGCCGCGGGCGGGCGGCCCCGCCAGCAGCTGGGCGGTCAGGCGCTGGGCGAGCACGCCAGCGGGCGCCCGGCGGCGGAGATCCTCAGGCCGGCGTCGCCTCCGAGGGCTCCATCCCCATCTCGGCCAGGAGCCTGCGGAAGTCCTCGAGCACGGCGGGGTCCTCGATCGTCGCCGGCATCCGCCACTCCTCGCCGTCCGCCATCCGGCGGATGGTGCCGCGCAGCACCTTGCCCGAGCGCGTCTTCGGCAGCGCCCGCACCACTCGGGCGTCCTTGAACGAGGCCACCGGCCCGATCTGCTCGCGCACCCGCGCCACCAGCTCGCCGACGACGTCCTCGGGCTCCCGCTCCACCCCCGCCTTCAGGACCACGAAGCCGACCGGGACCTGGCCCTTGTAGCTGTCGGCCACGCCGACCACCGCGCACTCGGCCACGTCCTGGTGTCCTGACAGCACCTCCTCCATGGCCCCGGTCGAGAGCCGGTGGCCCGCCGTGTTGATGACGTCGTCGATCCGGCTCATGACGAAGAGATAGCCGTCCTCGTCCACGTAGCCGGCGTCGGCCGTCATGTAGTAGCCGGGGTAGCGCGACAGGTACGCCTCGATCCAGCGCTCGTCGCTGCCCCAGAGGGTGGGGCTGCAGCCGGGAGGCAGGGGGAGCGTCACGCAGATCGCGCCGATCTCGCCGGCCGCCATCTCCTCACCCTCCTCGTCCAGCACCCTCAGGTCGTAGCCCGGCACCGCCCGCGTAGGGGAGCCCGGCTTGATGGGAAGCTGCTCGAGGCCCATGCAGTTGGCGGCCATCGGCCACCCGGTCTCCGTCTGCCACCAGTGGTCGATCACCGGGCGGCCGAGGCTGCGCTCCGCCCAGTGGAGGGTGTCGGGGTCGCATCGCTCGCCGGCGAGGAAGAGCGTCCGCAGTCGCGACAGGTCGTACCGGGCCATCTCCCGGCCCTGGGGGTCCACTCGCTTGATGGCCCGGATCGCGGTCGGTGCGGTGAACATCACGTCCACGCCGTGGTCCGCGCAGACCCGCCAGAAGGCGCCGGCGTCCGGAGTGCCGACCGGCTTCCCCTCGTAGAGGACGCTCGTGCAGCCGTGGATCAGCGGCCCGTAGACGATGTACGAGTGCCCCACGACCCAGCCGATGTCCGAGGCGGCCCAGTACACGTCCCCGGGATCGGCCCCGTAGATCGCGCCCATCGAGTACTCGAGCGCGACCGCGTGGCCGCCGTTGTCGCGCACGATGCCCTTGGGCACGCCCGTCGTCCCGGACGTGTAGAGGATGTAGAGCGGGTCGGTCGCCTCGACCGGCACGCAGTCGGCGGGCTCGGCGCCGTCGAGCGCCTCATCCCAGCCGAGGTCGCGCCCGGCGACCATCGAGGCCTCGAGCTGCGGCCGCTGGAGGATGATGCAGCGCGGCTGCGGGCCCTCCACCAGCTCCAGCGCCCGGTCCAGCAGCGGCTTGTACTCGACGATGCGCGTCGGCTCGATGCCGCAGGAGGCGGAGATCACCACCTTGGGCCGGCAGTCGTCGATACGGGAGGCCAGCTCGTTCGCGGCGAACCCGCCGAACACGACCGAGTGGATCGCCCCCAGCCGCGCGCAGGCAAGCATGGCCATCGCGGCCTCGGGGACCATCGGCATGTAGATCACCACGCGGTCGCCCTTGCCGACGCCCTCCCGCGCCAGCGCCCCCGCCACGCGCGCCGTCTCGTCCAGCAACTCGCGGTAGCTGAACGTGCGGACCTGATCGGTGACCGGGCTGTCGTAGACGAGCGCCGTCTGCTCGGCGCGACCGTCCCGCACATGGCGATCGAGCGCGTTGAAGCAGGTGTTGAGCTGTCCGCCCGGGAACCAGCGGTAGATCGGCGCATCGCTGTCGTCGAGCACCGCATCGGGCTCGCGGATCCACTCGATCTCGGCTGCGAGCGCGCGCCAGAAGCCCTCGGGATCGTCCTGCCAGCGACGGTAGGCGTCCTCGTAGGCGCCCACCGATCCCGCGCCCCCCTGCGGCGACGTGGTCCGAGTCATTGAGCCCCCTCCTCCCGTGACGGCTGGCACGACCGTATGACGGTACCCGGCTGGGGGCAATGCCGCGCCCGGCGGTCTACCCCCCCGCGAGTTGCAGCGGCTCCGGGGCCTCGGCGTCGAGCGCCTCGGCCTCCAGGCGCTCGCGCAGGATGCGGCGCGCGCGGGCGAGCCGGGAGCCCACGGTCCCGACCGCGATCCCGAGCGCCGCGGCGATCTCCTCGTAGCCCAGTCCGGCGACGGCGTGGAGCAGGAGCGCCTCGCGGTCCGGCGGCCTCATCGCCGCGATGCCGGCCGCCAGCGCGGCCCGCTCGCGCGCGCCCGGCGCGCCGAGCACCTGGTCGACCGGCGGCGCCGCCTCGGGTTCCGCGGCGGCGCGCGCCTGGGCGCGCAGCCGCCGCTCCTCGGTGCGGCGATGGCGGCGGACGAGGTTGGAGGCGATGCCGTAGAGCCACGGCCGCGCGTCCTGGCGGGCGGCGTCGTAGCGCGCCCGCTGGTCGAAGGCCAGCAGGAAGGTCTGCGAGGCCAGGTCCTCGGCCAGCGCCGCTCCGACACGCGCCCGCAGGTAGCCGCTGATCGCCCTGAAGTGACGGTTGAATACGGCGGCGAAGGCCTCGGGCTCCGTCAGCGACGCCGCGATCGCGCGGGCGTCGGTCGACCCCGGGTCGACCATCAGTCGACCCGTCCGGTCGGGGTGCTCACCAGCCCGGACGCGAGGTAGGTCATCTCCTCGGTCACGGTGCCGGCTGGGACCTCGGGATCCCAGTAGGCGGCCGGGTCCGCCACCACCGTCCGCTCGGCGAGCAGCGCCGCCGTCGCCTGATCGAAGATGAGCTCGCGCCGGCTGCCGAGCGTCGTCTGCGCGACGGCCAGTCCCGGCCGCCCGGCCGCGTCGGTCACCCTCCCCACCAGCGTCACGCCGGGGATGTAGGGGGTGGCGGCGAAGAGGGCCGCCCGGGCCTCGGGGGCCACGCCCGCCTCGCGCAGGATGTCGCCCACGATCGTGAACATCTCCTCCGCGGGGCTCGGGCCGGCGCCGCCGCCCGCCAGGCGGATTCGCTCGGCCAGGGCCGGCGGGTCGCCCGCCAGGCGGATGAGCTCGGCGTCGGTGAGCCCCTGGTCCTGCCAGGGTCGCACGTACAAGGAGGCCTGGTCGTGGTAGGTCTCGTCGCTCTCCTTGCGGGTCGTGATGTCAGGAGCGCCGGACGCGCGCCACATTGCGCGGTCCTTCGCTGTCATCAGATGGCCGCAGCAGTGGCTCTCGACCAGGCGCAGCGAGCCGTCGCCTCCGATCCAGGCCTCGCGCGTGAAGCGCTCCGTGTAGCTGTAGGCCTGCTCCGGCGCGAACACCGACGTCACCTGGACGAGCCCCTGCGAGCGCGTGTAGACCCACTCGCCGGCGCCGGGGGCGCGATCCGCGGTGGCCGGCTGGGCGGCGGCGACCTCGGCGATCGTGTTCATCGCGCGCACCACCGCCGCATCGGCCCGACCGGCGTCCGGCCCGGACAGCAGCCCGGCTCCCGGGCCGAGCGCCAGCCCGGCCGCGACGGCGATGACGGCGGCCGCCGGCAGGGCGACACGCCAGCCCAGGCGCCGCCGGCGCCTGGGGGCGCCCGCCCGGATGCGGTCTGCGAGCGCGGCGCGCACGCGCCGCTCGACGGCCGGGTCCCCGTCGTCGTCGGCGGCGTCGTAGAGGCCGCGCACCAGATCCAGTTCGTCCATCGAGCATCCCCTTCGTGCGGCGGCGGAAGACGAGCCCGACCCGGGGATCGCGCCGTCACCCCTCATTGCCCGATGGCGGCATCCTCCTTCGCGCCGGCGCCGCGGTGCGAGCGCTCGCCCTCGTTGCGGTG
>JAWVEW010000304.1:0-2763 GCA_033856495.1 Miltoncostaeaceae bacterium
GAGCCCCGGCGGCAGCCCGAGTGCCACGTAGGCCTCGCCGGCGTCGGCGCCCATGGCGGCCAGGTCGCTCAGCGCGCCGGCCATCGCCCGATGCCCGACGTCGGCGGGCGTCACGTCCGGATGGTCGAGCAGGAAGTGGACGCCGTCGACCATCGCGTCGGTGCTGACGGCCTGAAACGGCCGGGCGCGCACGACCGCGCAGTCGTCGCCCGACCAGCGCACGACGCGCGGAGAGCGGTTGGTCAGCAGCTGCTGGAAGGCCGCGATCAGGGCACGTTCACCCATGCGACGGGCACGCTACAGGCCGCGCGAGGGCATGCTCACCCATGCACCGCCAGTGGTCAGTCAGAGGCCCCGCTAGCCGCAAGGGTGGGAGCCGCGACGCCGGCCGCCGCCGGGGTGAGAGCCGCCAGCGCCTCTTCGCGACTGTAGTGCCCGACCACGTCGAACCAGCGCTTGGCGTGCAGCCCGTCGCGAAGGTCGCAATCGTGGACGAGCATGCCCTCCTCGCCGTACAGGGGGCCGGCGACGATGTCGCCCCCCGTTGGCTCCACCACCACGGCGCCTCCGCGGCCGTAGACCTCGCGGTTCGGGAGGTCGACCGGAAAGTCCTCCGGGAACGCGGAGCGCGGGATGAACTGCGGGACGGCCACGACGAACGCGCCGGACTCGATTGCGATGGCGCGCATGTGCGCGATCCAGCCATCGGAGTCGTCCGCCGTCGGCGCCACCCAGATCTGCGGGCCCTGGCGGTAGACGGCGTAGCGCGCGAGCGGCATCCGATTCTCCCAGCAGATGAGCCCGCCGATGCGGCCTGCCGGCGTGTCGACGACCCGCAAGTCATCGCCAGGGCCGATGCCGTGGAACAGCCGCTCGTGATGCGTCGGCATGAGCTTGCGGTGCTTTTGGAGGAGGCCCTCGGGGCCGAGCACCACCATCGTGTTGTAGAGCGTTCCCGGGCGGTCGGACTCGCGCTCGTTGACACCGATCACCGCGTGGATCCCGCGCGCGCGGCACACCGCCGCGAGCTCTTCGATCAGCGGCCCCGGCACGTCGACCGAGCTCAGCCACATCCGCTCCCACAGCTCATCGGAGCCGCCGAACGAGGCCGACGCCTTCGCCCAGGTGTTAGACGGGTACAACGAGACGAAGCACTCGGGCAGCACCGCGAGCTCGGCGCCGGCGTCCGCCGCCTCGCCCAGCAGGCGCGCCGCCTTGGCGACGCTGCCCTCGGCGTCGAGGATCTCGGGCGTTGCCTGGATCGCGGCGACTCGGACGCTGCGCAGGACGGTCATGGAGGGACCCTACGCGGCGGCCGCTCATAGGGCAACCGGCGCGCCGGGCGGCTGATTGCGATGTCTGGCGACACGCGCGAGCGAGCCCCTGGCGAGCTTCGCGCAAGTGAACCTGGCCCCCTGGGCGAGCGTTCACCCTCACGTCGGCATCTGCCAAATGCCGCGCGAGCGAGCCCCTGGGCGAGCTTCGCGCAAGTGAACCTCGCCCCCTGGGCGAGCGTTCACCGGTGCCGATACACGATCCGCGCCCGGTTGAGGTCATACGGGCTCAGCTCCACGCGGACGCGGTCGCCCGGCAGGATGCGGATCCGGAACCGGCGCATCTTGCCCGCCACGTGGCCGAGGACCTCGTGGTCGTTGTCGAGGTGGACGCGGAACATCGCGTTCGGGAGGGCCTCGGTGACCTCGCCCTCGAACTCGACCTTGTCCTCCTTGGTCATCGTGCCGGAGACCGTACCGGGGTCGATGAGCCCCTACAAGAGGACGTGGTTCGGCGGTCGCGAGCGGCTAGGGCGGGGGCGCGGCGCCGCCGCCGGCGCCCGTGGTCGGCGCCGGGACCGTCGGGGTCGCCGCGCCGGTGCCGCCGCCGGTGCCGGTCGTGCCCGGCGTCGTCGTGTTCGGCGTCGTCTGCGGCGGTGTCTGGTACTGGTCGGGCGGGAACTTCGTGGTGCCCGTGCCGGGCGCGCCCGTGCCGCCGTTGCCCTTGGCCTTGCCGGTCTCCAGCGCCGAGCCGCCCGTGCTGTTCTGCTGGTAGCTGCTGGGGTCGACCTTGTTGTCCTTGACGCCCGTCTTGGCGTACTTGCCGAAGAACGGCGAGGAGACGAACGGCGTCTTGGGCGCCGGGAACGCGCCGCAGTACTTGCCGTGCGCGGTCTTCATGTAGGCGCCCCAGATCGGCGCGGCCACCTCGCCGCCGGCGGCACCGGGGCCGAGCGTCCGGCGGTCGTTCGCGTGGCCGACCCAGACCGACGTGGCCAGGTGCGGCGTGAAGCCGACGAACCAGGCGTCGGTGAAGTTGTCGACCGTGCCGGTCTTGCCCGCCGCGGGACAGCCGATCTGCGCCTTGGTGCCCGTGCCGGCCTGGACGTTCTTCTCGAGGATCTCGGTGGCCTTGCTGGTCACGCCGTCGTCGAAGGCGCGGTGGCGGTGCTTCTTCTCCCGCTGGCAGGAGAAGCCGCCCAGGCGCTTGGGGAAGCAGACCTTGTTGACCGCGCTGACGCGGTTGCGCCAGCCGCCGGAGGCGATCGTGGCGTAGGCGTTGGCCATCTCCAGCGGCGTGACGCCCTTGGTCAGGCCACCGAGCGCGGCCGCGGGCAGCGCGTCGACCGGGGACTTGATGCCCATGTCGATCGCGGTCTTCTTGACCTCCTGGGGACCGAGGTCGAGGTCGAGCTGCTGGTAGATCGAGTTGTCGGACTGCAGCGTCGCCTGGACCAGGTTCGCGCGGCCGATGTAGCTGTGGGAGTAC
>JAWVEW010000305.1:0-6319 GCA_033856495.1 Miltoncostaeaceae bacterium
CTCGATCGCGTGCTCGGCGGCGGGCTCGTGCCCGGCTCGTTGGTTCTGATCGGCGGCGAGCCCGGGATCGGCAAGAGCACGCTGATCCTGCAGGCGCTCGCGCGGCTGTCCCACGGGCGGCGGGCGCTCCTGGTCACCGGCGAGGAGTCGGTCGCGCAGGTGCGCGCGCGGGCGGCGCGGCTCGGCGGCCCAGACGGGCGCGCCTGCGACGAGGTGGAGGTGCTGGCCGAGACGCGGCTCGAGACCGTGGTCGCGGCGCTCGAGGCCCACCGGCCGGCGGTCTGCGCCATCGATTCGATCCAGACCCTGGACTCGGAGCTGATCGACTCCGCCCCCGGCAGCGTGGCGCAGGTGCGCGGGGCGACGGGGGCGCTGATGCGCGTCGCCAAGGAGCGGGGCATCGCGCTGCTGCTCGTGGGCCAGGTGACGAAGGACGGAGCGCTCGCCGGCCCCCGCCTGCTCGAGCACCTGGTGGACTGCGTCCTCAGCTTCGAGGGCGACGAGCTGCGCGCGCACCGGGTCCTGCGCGCCACCAAGAACCGGTTCGGCTCCACCAACGAGGCCGGGACCTTCGAGATGCGGGCCGACGGCCTGACCTGCGTCGAGGATCCGACCGACCTGTACCTGGCGGAGGCGGGCGACCGCGTGGGCTCCTGCGTCTTTCCGGCCGTCGAGGGCAGCCGGGCCGTACTGGTCGAGGTCCAGGCGCTGGTGGGCCACACCGAGGTCGTGCCGCCCCGTCGCGTCGCCGGCGGTGTCGACCGCACCCGGCTCGCGCAGGTGATCGCCGTCCTGGCCCGCCACGGCGGCCTGCGGCTCGGCGACCAGGACGTCTTCGTCAGCGTCGCCGCGGGCGCGCGCGCCCTCGATCCCGGCGCCGATCTCGCCATCGCGCTGGCGATCGCGAGCGCCCACCGTGGGCGCCCCCTCGAGGAGCGCACGGTGGCATTCGGAGAGCTTGGCCTCACCGGCGCGGTGCGGCCGGTCGGGCACGGGCCGCGGCGACTCGCCGCGGCGGCCGCCCATGGGATGATGCGGGCGCTGGTCCCGGCCATGCCCGCTCGGGCCGGCCCGGTCGAGCAGCGGCCGCCAAGCCTCGTGACGGTGTCGGACGTTCACGAGGCGCTGGAGGCGGCCTGATGCCCGACGCATTCGACGTCACCGCGCTGCCGCGGGACGGACATTCATCACAGACCCAGGGGGAGCGCTTGTACGAACTTGGAGACAAGGTCGTGTATCCGCACCACGGCGCCGGCAAGATCGTCCGCAAGGAGATCAAGGAGGTCCTCGGCCAGCGGCGGGAGTACCTCACGATCCAGATCCTGCACAACGACATGACGGTCATGGTGCCGACCGAGAACGCCGACAAGGCGGGTCTCCGGAAGGTCATCGGCGAGGAGACGGTCGACGAGGTCATCGCGGTCCTCCGCGGCGAGGGCACCCACATGCCCAAGAACTGGAACCGACGGTTCAAGCACAATCGCGAGAAGATCAAGACCGGCGACGTGTTCGAGCTCGCGGAGGTCGTGAGGAACCTGTCGATCCGCGACCTGGACAAGGGCCTCTCCACCGGGGAGAAGCAGATGTTCAGCCGCGCGAAGAAGATCCTCGCGAGCGAGCTGATGTACGCGCGTGACGTGGACGAGCAGGAGGCCACCGAGTTCCTCGAGAACCTGCTCGAGGAGATCGGCCAGCGACGGGCCTCCCGAAGCGGGATGAGCATCATTCATGAGGAGGAGGAGGCTCTGGTCGACTGAGGCGGCCGGGCGGGCCGGCGTCGCCGCCGGTGGTTGCCGGCGGCGAGTGAGCGCGATTCACCCGGGACTCACCCGTCACGCCCGGGCGGCGCGCTCGCCGTGGGGTGAGGATGGCGGGCCGCAGCCCGCCGCTCCGGCGCCGGCGATGCCTGCCTACCTGCCTGCCCCGCGCGGCGCTGCGCCCCGCGGGAGTCGCCACAGCGGCCAGGCCTGCCGGCCGGGCGGCCACCGGAGCCGCCCCGGGCCGGGGACCGCAGTCGAGACGACGAGGAGCGGGCGGTGGGCGCTCGCAACATGCATGGAGCACAGCGGAGCGCGCCGATGAGGGTCACGGGTCCCCGATGCTGATCCTGGTCAGCCGGATCGTCTTCGGGCTGCTCGGGGCCATCGGCGGCTTCCAGATCATCCGCAGCATCCACGTCCAGGGCTGGTTCGCCTCGCCCTGGCACTACGGCGTCTACGGCGCCGTGGCGGTCGTCGGTGCGCTGATCGGCGGCATCATCGGCGGCCTCATCGGCCGCTGGCTGTACGCCCGTATGCGTGCGATCGACCACGCCGCGGACCGCCGCTCGGCGGCGGAGCTGACGGTGGGGGCGCTGGGCCTGGTCGTCGGACTGGTGGCGGCGGTCCTGGCCGGCCTGGCGGTGCTCGCGCTGCCGTACGTGGGGTCGTACCTGTTCCTGCCCGTCGTGCTGCTGGTCGCCTACATCTTCACCCGCATCGCGGCCCGCAAGCACGTCGACATCATGCGGCTGGTGGGCATCCGGCACCGCGGCCAGTCCCCCTCGCGGCCGAAGGTGGTGGACACCAGCGCGATCATCGACGGCCGCCTGATCGACGTCGTCCGCACCCGCTTCCTGTCCGGGGCGATCGTGGTGCCGGCCTTCGTGCTGGACGAGCTTCACCGCGTCGCCGACTCGGCCGACCCGCTCAAGCGCGCCAGGGGGCGGCGGGGGCTCGAGCTGATCGAGGAGCTCAAGAAGAGCGCGAACGGCGGCTTCTCGATCCGCCCGGGCGACTACCCCGACCTCGACGGGGTCGACGGCAAGCTGGTGCGGCTGGCGCAGGAGATGGGCGCCGCCATCGTCACCACCGACTTCTCGCTGAACAAGGTGGCCCAGATCCAGGGTGTCGAGGTGCTGAACATCAACGAGCTCGCCAACGCCCTGAAGCCGGCGGTGCTCCCCGGCGAGCCGCTCCAGGTGAAGGTGATCCGCGAGGGCAAGGAGTTCGACCAGGGCGTCGGCTACCTCGACGACGGGACCATGATCGTGGTCGACGGCGGCCGCGCCCTGATGGGCCAGCAGATCGAGGTCGAGGTCACGAGCGTGCTCCAGAGCCCCTCCGGCAAGATGATCTTCAGTCGTCGCCGGGAGGGCTCCGCGTAGGGGTCACCCGGACGGGGCGGGGCTTCGATCGTCCGGGGCGAAGCCGCCATGGCAGGCGGCCTCGACTGGTCCGCGCTGGCGCCGCAGCGCCTCATGGGAGTCTGCAAGGTCTGCGATGACGGCCTCCGCCCGAACCGGGCATCGTCGGCTGGTGGGCCCGCGCGGAACTCGACCGGCGGGAGAGGGCGACGATGCCCGACGGGATGGGCGACGCGCGGACCTTCTCGGAGATCGCCGCCGCCCCGCGTTTTTCCGTCGAGTAGCCTTGCCGCCGTACGGGCGATCGGTTTCGCGGCGTCGCAGCCACCGCAGGCCGGGCGGCCGACGACGTCACTGGGGGCGGCGTGGACTACACGGTCGAGCGCTGGATCAACGGGCTCGCCGGCCAGAACGAGTGGCTGGACGCGATCATGCGCCGCGCCGCCGAGTGGAGCAATTGGGTCTTCATCGGCCTGCTGGCGCTGTGGTTCCTCGTCGGATGGGCGCGCGGACGCTCGGCGGAGCGCCACGCGGCGGTGCGGGCGCTCCTGGCCTCGGGCCTCGCCCTCGGCGTCAACCAGCTGATCGCGCACGTCTGGGAGCGGCCGCGCCCCTTCGTCGCCCACCCCGACGTCGTGCACACGCTGACGAGCCACGCCCGAGACGCCTCGTTCCCGAGCGACCACGCGGCCGCCGGCTTTGCGATCGCGATGGTGCTGGTCCTCTGCCACCGCCGGCTGGGCGCCGTCGCGCTGGCGTTCGCGGTCCTCATGAGCTTCGCGCGCGTCTTCGTCGGCGCGCACTGGCCCGGCGACGTCCTGGCGGGAGCCGGCATCGGCATCGCCGCCGCGCTGCTCATCTCGACCCTGCTCAGGCCCGCCGCGGACGCCATCGGCGGCCTGGTCGACGGCATCATCCGGCTCCTGCGGCTGCCGCTGCCGGCGGACGAGCGGCTGCTGGGGCCGATCAGCCCCTTCGCCCGGCCGCCGCGGACCCGCCGCTGAGCGCCGGACCGGCGGTGCTCACGGTCGCGATCGTGGTCGCCGGCGGCGCCGGCGCCCGGATGGGCGCCGGCATGCCGAAGGCGCTCGTGCCGCTGGCCGGCCGGCCGCTGGTCTCGTGGTGCCTCGAGGCGCTCGCCCGCTCCGAGCGGGTGGACGCGACCCTCGTGGTGGCCCCTCGCGGCCACCGCTCGCAGATGCAGGCCGCCCTGGGCCGCGACCCCGCGCTCGGAGCGCTCATGGACGTGGTCACCGGCGGCTCGACCCGCTCCCGCTCGGTGCTCGCCGGGCTGCGCGCCCTCCCCTCGGGCGTCGAGCGCGTGCTCGTCCACGACGCCGCCCGGCCGCTGCTGCGCCCCGCGCTGGCGGACGCGGTCGCCGAGGGCGTGGAGGGCGTGGAGGGCGCCATCGCCGCATCGCCGCTCACGGACACGCTGAAGCGGGCGGCCCCCGGAGACGGGGGCGCCGACCTGCTGATCACCCGGACGCTGGATCGGGCGGGCCTCTGGCGCGCGGAGACCCCGCAGGGCTTCCGGCTGGACGCGCTCCTCGCGGCCTTCGAGCGGGCCGAGCCGGCCGAGATCGACGGCGCCACCGACTGCGCGTCGCTCGTGGAGGCGATGGGGGGCCGGGTGCGGATCGTGCCGTCGACGGCGCCGAACCTGAAGGTCACCACGCCGGCGGACCTCGAGCTGGCCGAGCTTCTGCTGCGCGCGGTCGGAGCGGCCCCGGCGTAGGCTTTCGGGTCGCGTGCTCACCGACTACCACACCCACCTCCAGCCTGACGGCGAGGAGGCGCGGATCGCCGCGGCCGCCGGCTGGGAGGAGCACGGCGGCCCCCGCTCGCTGGGCTGGATCGGCCGCTACGCCGAGCGGGCGCGCTCGCGCGCGGTCGCCGAGTTCGCGGTCACCGAGCACGTCCACCGCTTCCGGCTGGCCCGCGACTGGCATCCCAACCCCTGGTGGCGCGCCGAGGCGACCGAGGACCTCGGCGCCCATTGCGAGGCGCTCGTGGCGGCGCAGGAGGCGGGGCTGCCGGTGCTGGTGGGGATCGAGATGGACTGGCTCCCCGACCGCCAGGACGAGATCGCGGCGCTGCTGGAGGCGCACCCCTTCGACGTCGTGCTGGGCTCGGTGCACTGGATCGGCCCGCTCGCGATCGACCACCCGGACTACCCGGCCTGGGGACGGCTGCCCGACGAGGAGGTGTGGGCGAGCTACCTGGACGCGCTGGCGGCGGCGGCCCGCTCCGGCCTCTTCGACGTGCTGGCGCACCCGGACCTGCCGAAGGTCTTCGGCCACGCGTTCCCGCCGGCGCTGGAGGACCGGCTCGCGGCCACGATCGAGGCGATCGCGGCGAGCGGGATCGCGATCGAGTGCTCGTCGGCCGGGCTGCGCAAGCCGGTCCGGGCGCTCTACCCGGATCCCGACTGGCTCGGGCGCTTCCGCGCCGCCGGCGTGCCGGCGACGCTCGCGAGCGACGCGCACCGCCCGGAGGACGTGGCGGCCGACTACCCGACCGCGGTGGCCGCGCTGCGCGGCGCCGGCTACGAGACCATCACCCGCTTCCGCGAGCGTCGGCCCGAGCAGGTGGGCATCAGGTGATGCGGGTCGGCCTGGGCCTGGACGCGCATCGCTTCGGCGGCGGGCGACCGCTGCTCCTCGGCACTGTGGCGGTCGAGCACCCCCTGGGCCTCGAGGGCCACAGCGACGCGGACGTCGTGGCGCACGCGGTCTGCGACGCGATGCTCGCGGCGTCCGGGCAGCCCGACATCGGCGCCCTCTTCCCGCCCGGCGACCCCGACTGGGCCGACGCGCCCGGCGCCCGCCTGCTGGCGATCTCGCTCCAGCGCTCGCGCGCCGCCGGCTTCCGGATCGTGAACGTGCACGCCGTGGTGATCTGCGAGCGCCCGCGGCTCTCGCCCTACCGCGAGGCCATCGAGGCAGCGCTGTCGGCGATCCTGGAGGCGCCGGTGGGCCTGCACGCCACCACGACCGACGGCATGGGCTTCACCGGCCGCGGCGAGGGCATCGCCTGCCAGGCCGTGGCGCTGGCGGAGGGGGGGCCATGACGGGCGAGCAGGAGGTGCGCCTGCACTCCACGCTCACCCGCACCAGGGAGCCGCTGCGTCCGACGGCCGACGGACACGTGCGCATCTACGTCTGCGGCCCCACGGTCTATGGCCGCATCCAC
>JAWVEW010000306.1:0-5092 GCA_033856495.1 Miltoncostaeaceae bacterium
GCCCCGCGCGGCGGCGTCCACGTCGGCGCGGACGATGCGCCCGCCCGGACCGGTGCCGCGCACGGTCTCCAGCTCGACGCCCAGCTCGCGCGCCCGCCGGCGGGCGAGGGGCGAGGCCCGGACCCGGTCCCGATCGGCCGCGTCGGCGCCGTCGCCGCTGCGCTCGGGGGGCGGCGGCGGGGGAGGAGCCGGCGCGGCGGCCTCCTCCTCCTCGTCCTCCGCGCCCGGGTAGCCCTCGCTCGCCGAGAGCTCCATGCCGATGGTGGGCGCGGTGCCGTCCGAGCCGACCGGGATCTCGGTGCGCTCGTCCTCCGCCGGCCCGTCGTCCGGGGCCGCCGCGGCGGGCGGGGCGGGCGCGGGGGCCGCAGGCGCGCCGGCGTCATCGCCGATGACCGCGATCGGGTCGCCGATGGGCAGCGTGTCGCCCTCCTGCGCGACGATCGCGAGCCGGCCCGCCTCGGGCGCCTGGACGGTCATCGTCGCCTTGTCGGTCTCGATCTCCACCAGGTCCTCGCCGCGGGCGACCTCCTCGCCCTCGCCGCGCAGCCAGCGCAGGATGGTCCCCTCCTCCATCGTGTCGCTGAGCTTCGGCATCAGGAACCGGGCCATCAGCGATCCCCGCGGCGCACCAGACGCCGGACCGCCTCGGCCACCGTCTCGGCCTGCGGAAGGGCCGCCTGCTCCAGGTTCCGGGCGTACGGCATCGGCACGTCGGCGCAGCCGACCCGCGCGACCGGGGCGTCCAGCCAGTCGAAGCAGGCCTCGTAGAGGTGGGTCGCGAGGTTCGCCGCGATGCCGCACTCCGGCCAGCCCTCGTCGACCACGACGGCGCGCCCGGTGACGCGCACGCGGCGGGCCAGCGTCTCGAGGTCGAGGGGGCGGAACGTGCGGGGGTCGATGACGTCGCACTCGATCCCCTCCTTCGCCAGCAGGTCCGCGGCGGCGAGCGCCACCCAGACCATCCGCGAGGCGGCGACGATCGTGCAGTCGCGCCCCTCGCGGCGCACGGCCGCGCGGCCGAAGGGCACCAGGTCGTCGGGGCCGCCGACCGGACCCTTCTTCGCGTAGAGGCCCTCGCTCTCGAGGAAGATCACCGGGTCGTCGTCCCGGATCGCGGTCTTCAGCAGGCCCTTGGCGTCGTAGGGGGTGGCCGGGCAGACCACCTTCAGCCCCGGCACGTGGGTGTACCAGGCCTCGAGCGAGTGCGAGTGCTGGGCCGCGAGCTGGTGGCCGGCGCCGCCGGGCATCCGGATCACGATCGGGCAGGCGACCTGGCCGCCGAACATGTAGCGGACCTTGGCCGCGTTGTTGACGATCTGGTCGAGCGCCAGGATCGAGAAGTTGACGGTCATGAGCTCGATGATCGGCCGCAGCCCGGCCATCGCGGCGCCGATGCCGAGCCCCACGAAACCGGCCTCGCTGATCGGCGTGTCCACCACCCGCTGGTCGCCGAACTCCCGCAGCAGCCCGCGCGTCACCTTGAATGCGCCCTCGTAGTGGGCGACGTCCTCGCCGATCACGAAGACCGACGGGTCGCGCTGCATCTCCTCGCGCATCGCCTGGTTCAGGGCCTCGCGGTAGGAGATGGCCTTCTTCTGGGCCGGCGCCGCCGTGGTCATCGCGGCATCAGGGCGCTGCCGCGCGGGTCGTCGCTCCACGGGCTGGCGTAGACGTGCCGGGCCAGCTCGCGCTCGTCGACGGGCGGGCTCGCCTCGGCGAATGCGGCCGCCTCCTCCACCTGCGCCTCCACCCGCGCGCGGACCGCGTCGGCCTCGTCGCGGTCGATCACCCCCTCCCCCAGGAGCACCCGCTCGAAGGTGACGAGCGGATCGCGCGCCTGCCAGCGCTCCTTCTCGTCGCTCGCCCGCACCGTGTCCGGGTCGCTCATCGAGTGCCCGCGGTATCGGTAGGCGCGGGCCTCGATCATCGAGGGCTGACGCTCCTCGCGCGCCATCCGGGCCGCCTCGCCGACCGCGCCCCAGACGGCCATGACGTCCATGCCGTCGACCTTCGAGGCCGGCATGCCGTAGGCCTCGGCGCGCCGGAACAGGTCCTCCTCGGCGGAGGCGCGCTCGACCGCCGTGCCCATCCCGTACTGGTTGTTGAGGCAGAAGAACACCACCGGCAGCCGCCACAGGCTGGCCATGTTCATCGACTCCGCGAGCACCCCCTGGTTGGCGGCGCCGTCGCCGAACATGGTCAGCGCGACCCCGTCCCCGCCCCGGTAGGCGATCGCGAAGCCCAGGCCCAGCGCCAGCGGGATCGAGCCGCCCACGATGCCGTAGCCGCCGTAGAACTGGCGCTCGCGGTCCATCAGGTGCATCGAGCCGCCGAGCCCCCCGCAGATGCCGGTGCTGCGGCCGAAGAGCTCGGCCATCACCGCCTTGGGGTCGCTGCCGCGGGCGAGCGCCTGGCCGTGCTCCCGGTAGGTCGAGGTGATCGGGTCGTCGTCGCGCAGGGCGGCGATCGACCCCACCACGGCCGCCTCCTCGCCGATCGCGAGGTGGAGGAAGCCGCCGATGCGGCCGCGCATGTACTCCTCGGCCGCGCGCTCCTCGAAGCGGCGGATCAGCCACATCGTCTCGAACATGCGCCGCATCAGCTCCGCCTCCGGCCGGGGCGGGCTGGGCGCGCTGCGGGTGGCTGCGGACCTGGCCATGGCGGTCACCTCGGGCTCGTGCGGCGACGACCTTCGACCTGATTGTGGCATCCCGGCGCACGGCGGGGGCGCGCGACCGCCGGCTCCCGAGGGGGCCGGCAGTCGCGCCGCGCGCCCGTCAGGCGGGCTTCGCGAAGCTCGCGGCGCCGGTGACGTCGACCCCCACGTACTCCTCGTCGCCCACCACCCAGGCGTCGTGGCCAGGGGGGATCCGGTAGGCGTCGCCGGCGGCCAGCTCGAGCTCCTGGCCGTCGTCCATCACGATCTTGATCCGTCCCGTCACCACGTAGCCGACGTGGTTCGCCTGGCAGCTGTCGGTGCCGGCGACCGGCTTCACGTGCTCGGACCACCGCCACCCGGGCTGGAGGACCGTTCGTCCGACCATGACGCCGTCGTCGGACCTCGCCACGTCCATCCGCCCCTTCTCGAACTCGCGCACCTCGTCGGGCGCGTCGAGGTTCTTTCCCCATGCGCCGGCCATGACCCACCTCCTGCATCCGCACCGCCGAGGGCCCAGCCTACCCCGCCCCGCCCCGGTGGACGAACCCGGGCGGGGCGGGGATCGAGCCCTCAGGCGACCGGGCGACCCCTGGCGATCAGGGCGGCGCCGCCGAGCACGACGCCCAGCGCACCCACGATCAGCGCGATGACCGCGAGCGTGGAGCTGCCTCCCCCGACGTCGGAGCGCACCTTCACGACGGGCGACGGCTCGTCCGAGCCCGCCGGTCCGGCCCAGTCGACGACCGAGCCGTCGGAGTAGGTCTGGCGCACCGGGAGCAGGTAGGTGCCGGAGTCGGCGGCGCTCCCGATGATCGAGAAGACCGCGGTCGTCTCGGCCGGCTGGGAGCCGGTCCAGTCCACCGCGGTGATCCGGACGTCCTCGCCGGTGCCCGCGGTGGTCACCTTCTTCGTCCAGCCCGGGGCGTCGCCGGCGACCCGGAGGTTGAAGCCCTCCGGGACGGTGAGCCGGACGCCCGTGGTGGCGAGGCCCGGCTTCTCCCCCGGCACCACCAGCACGAAGTCCTGGACGTCGCCCTTCAGGGCATTGCCGGGACCGATCCGCGCGTGAGCGAAGGCCGTGGCGCTGAAAGCCAGCGTGACGGCGAGCGCCAGCGTGAGCGGGGCGACGCGCAGCGCGCGTCGCGAGACGTGATCCATCGTGATCCTCCCCATGTGGTCGGTCGGGCGACGGGCCGTGCCCGTCGCGTGGCGAGGGGAGGAGCCGGCGGGGCGCGCGAGCGGCGGGCGCCGTCGGCCGGCGGCGCGGGGGGACGGTCCGGCGCCGCGATCGCGACCGGCGCCGGCCCGCGGACGCCCCGGGGGACCGCGGACAGGCGCGCGACGGTCCGGCGCGCCCAGGCCAGGGCGAGCGCGAGGATCTCCCAGACCGCGGCGGCCAGGATCGACAGCGCCGCCAGGATCGGCAGCGCGTCCCGGTGGATCGGGCCGGTGAGGCAGTGCAGGCCGTGCCAGCCCAGCCCCGCGCGCAGGTGGACCACGGACTCGAGCAGGAAGAAGGCGACGCAGGCGAGCGCCCAGAGGCCGGCCGCCCGGGCAGGCGGCCGGCGCAGGCCGAGCCGCGGCGCCGGCACCCCCTCCAGCCCCGCCCGCTCGCGGACGCCGAGGGACGCGAGCCACAACGCGGTCCCGGCCAGCGCCGCCGCGGCCGCCATGACGGCCAGCGCCGCCGCGATGGCGCCGGAGGGCGGCGTCTCGCCGGCGAGGCTGTCCGCGAGTGGATGGCGGCCGCTCAGCGCGTAGGCGAGCGCGCGCCCGAGCAGCACGACGACCGTGAGGACGCCGAGCCACGCCAGCGCAACGGCAGGGCGGCGCGAAAGCCGCGCGCCCGTCAGCCGTGCGGCGCGGACGACGACGGCAGGGCGCGGCGGCACGGCGGGATTATGCCGATCAGCAGCAGCGGCCCTCGGGCCGGTCGTCCCTCGCGTCGACCCGCCGCCGCTCGAACTCGCGCCGGCCCATCGGCCGCTCGGTCGGGGTGTTCCCGCCGCGGGTGCTCCAGGTCGTGGCGGCCGCGACCGAGACGGCCGACCAGCCGACGATCCGGCGGAGCCGGGCGGATCTCTCCGGAGGCCGCGCTCCGCCCGTCGCGCCGCCGGGCGCGCAGGAGCCGTCGTCGGGAGGGCGATCTGTCATCGGCCGCCGGGAGCCCGGATGCCGGGCGGCTCTCCCGCGCCGCCGGATGCGCGGCAGCACGTCGTGCGGGCGGCGGGCGGCGGGCGCACCGGGGTGCTAGCCTCGGCCCTAGATCGTTGCGCGATGGTTGACTACGCAAAGGAGGGCGGGTCATGGCGAGTGAGCGATTCGAGGCGTGCGTGCAGGTGATGCGGACCAACGGGGCGATCGCCCGTCGCTTCGAGCGGGCGCTCGGCGGCCTGCACGGGCTGAGCCTGGGCGACCTGGTCCTGCTGCACG